>DAOTXB010000246.1:0-6249 GCA_034435575.1 Anaerolineae bacterium | reverse complement strand
TTGTGAGGGTTCATTAGCACATTTGTAAAGAGAGTGTCGTAAAATCTGTCGCATCAAACTAGGATGTGTTGACATTCATCAAATCAGACAGAAAGATTGGCGTATACATGACAAATATCAATCGAGTTGATGCGTTCTTTCATGGTGGCTATATGAGCTTTGATGTGCTGGCGAATTTTGGCATTAGTCCGCGTGATTACCACGTCTGCCAACTGCCCGGTTACACGTTGACCATAGGATCGGCGGCGAATATCGTCAAAAGTGGCTTAGAGCGCGTGTTCGGGATTGTGACTCAACTCACCCATGATGAACTTGACATCCTATACAATCGTGACGCGCAAGCAAAATTAGGTGCTCTTTATCTGCCGGAACCCGTTCTGGTGATGACTGCAAACGGAACACTCGTGCCGTCCCTGTGTTATGTCGCTTCTGATCTGGTCGATGGTACGCCATCAACAGCGTATATCGATACCATTCTCAACGCTTCCCGCCAATATAATTTTCCGCAATCTTATATCGACCATATCGAAACATTTAGGTAGGCGAAAATCTGCCAAGTCCCCCTGAAATTAGGGGGGCGAATTCACGTTAACTATGCTAGAATATATGTTCCAGTACAATGGCGCAATGTGACTGTAATTTGCAAGAAGCGTCTGTTGTACTGCAAATGTCGGTATAAACGCCTACATCTAGCGCGTCTGACCGAGTACATTTAAAATTAGTACACATAACCGAGATGAAGACCGAGGAGCAAAAATGTACCAGCAAATCACAATTGTAGGCAACGTGGGCAGTGATCCTGAACTTCGTTATACACAGGGCGGGGTCGCCGTAACCGATTTTTCTGTAGCGGTCAATAAACGCTATAGCACATCTGGCGGGGAACAACGTGAAGAAACAACATGGTTCCGTGTGACTGTCTGGCGCAGGCAAGCAGAAACCGTGGCGCAATACCTCAAAAAAGGGCGACAGGTGCTTGTTGTTGGCGAGGCGAGCGTCTCCGCTTATACAAACCGTGCCGGTGAAGCGGCGGCATCACTGGAGATCACCGCGAATCTTGTGAAGTTCATTGGTAGTCGGGATGATGCCAATAATAGTGGCGGTGGCGGCGGCAACCGCGATGAGTTCGACGACTTCGCACCACCTAAAAACATGGACGATATTCCGTTCTAAGCAGAATCATGTCAACTAGAATTAGCTAATCACAATGGGTGAGTACCAGTATGGTCTCACCCGTTCCTTGTTATACGCTACGATATAACGCAAAAAGGGGCGTCGTACCCCTTCAGAATACTACTTACTAACTTGTTGTTCTCAAGTGTTTAGTCGATCACGTCAACACGGGATGCGCCTTCTATAGCATTCTCGATCTGTTCGCGGGAAGCATCTATATCATCAAGGTCGATGAACAGCAGTGTCGCGCCATCGTTTTGCAAGTTGCTATAGAATTGTTCCTGCTCCGGGTCAAGGTCAAAATCCGGCAGATAGCCGATAGCATAAGCGCCGACTGTGGGGCTTTGTGTCGTGGCTTGTCCACCATGGGCGGCAACAGGGACAACAGGGGTATTACCATCAGCAACCGCGTCTTCTTCTCCATTACGGATCACGGTGATATTATCGCTATCTAGATCATGCGCGTACAACTTCTCTAGCGTATCGTCTAAACCTGTTTCACTAGAAAATACAGCGGCAAGCGTTGTCATAAATTTTGTCCTTTTTAAATACTTCATTTTGACCACATGGTATCAATGACGGTTAAAATGATCCTGTATTGCACCTTAGCGCCAATTTAACACTAAATTGTTAGCAGATGAGACGTATTTTCTCGCCTGTCACGAACATTCGTGCTAAAATTAGCGACATAATCGACCACAATAGGACATACACCCATGCCGGAAATCCGCACGCTCACCCGCCAAGATGCCCGCCGCCTCTTTATCGCCAAGCAACACCTCAGCGACTTACGTTCACGCAACTCAATGTTTAATGTGGTGAGCGATCTGGGCTGTTTACAACTCGATCCTATTAGCGCTGTCGCACGCAGTCATTTGCTGGTTTTACACAGTCGATTGGGCAATTATGATCAGCTAGAGATTGATTATTTGATTTATGGCGAACGCACTTTGATGGAATACTGGGCACATGCCGCGTCGATTGTGCTGACCGACCATTACCCGATACATCAATACATGATGCGTCGTTATCCTGATGGTGGGAGTGCGTGGTCACGACGGTTGGAAAAATGGGTGGACGACCATCCCGACATGCGCGAGCATATCATGTCACATATCCGTGAACATGGCGCGTCTTTCTCGCGGGATATTAAGTATGATGCGGGTAAATGGGGTACAGAAAAGGGGTGGAGTGGGAGCAACCTCAACCGCATGATCGATTATCTATGGACGACGGGTGAACTCATGGTGGCGCTCCGCGAAGGTATCCAACGTGCATGGGATTTATCCGAACGTTTATTGCCTGATTGGACACCGCAAGATGTGTGGGAGGAAGACACCATAACACGTTTTTCTACACAGGTGGCGGTTAAGGCACTCGGCGTGACTGATGACAAACAAATCAAGAAACATTACACGCGTGGTCGTTATCCCAACTTATCCCAAATCCTCCCTCAGTTATCCCAAGAAGGTGTGCTCGAAAATGTCGAGATTAGGCATGAGGACGGCGGGACACTCCCCGGTGATTGGGTGATGCACACAGAGGACATCCCACTGCTAGAACGCATACAGGCAGGCGAATGGTTACCACGCACCGCGTTACTCTCGCCTTTTGATAATCTCATCTGTGACCGTGATCGTACCGAGGCGTTGTTTGACTTTTATTTTCGGATAGAAATTTATGTGCCTAAAGCCAAGCGCGAATATGGTTATTATGTGTTGCCGATCTTGCATGGCGATCGTCTAATCGGGCGGATTGACCCTAAATTTGAGCGCAAAACGCGGTTGTTAACCATCAACGCGGTCTATGCAGAGGATGACGCGCCAGATGACCCCGAAACGGTACAGGCGATTGGTGAGACGATCAGCAATTTGGGTGAGTTTCTTGGTGCGGAGAAGATCACGCTCAAGCGCAAAATTCCGGCTCAATGGCGCGGTATCCGTGAGTGGGTTTAATTGATGCATAAACCGCCTAAGTCGGTCATACTAGAGGGATGTTCGGAAATTAAAGGAAAACCCTATGACGCTCCATCTCTGGCATAATCTCGCGTCCGGTCCCACCACGCCGGATATTGTCTATGCAGTGGTCGAAGTGCCTAAAGGCAGTCGCAATAAGTACGAATATAGCAAAACCGCCGGAATCATTAAGCTGGATCGGGTGTTATATAGCCCTTTGCATTATCCGGGCGATTATGGCTTTATCCCGCAATCGTACTTTGAAGATGGCGACCCGATGGACATTCTGGTAATGATGAACGCGCCGACTTTTCCGGGCTGTGTGATCGAAGCACGTCCGTTGGGAATGTTTAAGATGATTGACAAGGGCGAGAAGGATTACAAGGTGCTGGCTGTCCCCGCGACTGATCCTAATTTTGATGAATACCATGATCTTGATGACTTGCCGAAGCACTTCCCTAAGGAGGTCGGTCACTTCTTCATGGTTTATAAGCAATTACAGGGTACAGAGGTCGAGAATGAAGGATGGGTCGGCGCGACGGAGACAAAACAGGCGATTATTTCTGCGACAGATTTATACCGTCAGGAATTTCCTCCGCCATCTAGCCAGGTATAGAAACGCATCATAATGAAGCGGATTTTGACGATAATCTGTTAAATTAGGGCGGAATATGGATGTTTCCACCCTATCTCATAGTTTATGCGTAAGATCAGCACAGACCGTTGAATGAACCTATCCCTCAACACCCCACACAACCGCGCCATCTACACCGAGCGTGATTAAGCCAGCGCCATCTGGTAACCATGCCACACTATCAATATCACCGTCTGCACTAAAGACAATATCGCCTGTCGTCAGGTCTAAAATGTGCCATACGTTATCTAGCGTGCTGGTCACGGCGAGTAGCTCACCATCCGGTGAAAAGCGGGCGTTGTTCGCGCTTAGTTGGAAGATGTCGCGGAATTCATAAATCGCCCCGCTAATCTCAACATCCCACAGGTAAACGTTGGAATTTCGGCTAGCACCTGCGAGTAGCGTTCCATCCGGCGAGAAGTACAAGTCATTCAACCGGCTAATTTCCTGCGGGATTTCGGTAATGGTTTCGCCAGTTGCTGAATCCACCACAATAATGCGATCACGGTCTGAGTTGTCAAACGCGATCATCGACCCATCCGGGCTGAAGGTGACCGCACCAGCGACATTGCCCCGTGGGAATTCACGAACCATCTCCCGTGTGTTTACATCCCAGATCATTACCTGACTGTTGAACCCGCCGAAGAACGCCGCCGCCAACAACTGACCATCCGGGCTGAAGGCACCGCCACCCAATGAATCTGAGCCAGTTTCGATCAGCATCAACAGTTCGTTGGTTTCTACATCTACCAACCGAATCGCCCCGGTAAATATGGCTAAACGGGTGCCATCGGGCGAAAAGACCAGATCAGTGTCGGTGTCTGCATCAAAGCTACGGATGAGTTCTGCCTGTCCATTACTGAAGTCGTACAATTCGCCAATGGGTGCGCCGTTACCACCTGCGCGTACCGCCGCCAGCGATTCTGTAGGACTGAGCGTGATGGCTTGCCCATCAAAGCCGAGTGCACCCATTGGAGTGAGTGTATTGACATTTTCCCGTGTGACAATTGTTTGCGGAAGCGTGTCAATAACCGCAAGTGATGCATAAGGGGATTCCTCTGTCGGGCGAACGCTCCGCGAGGCTTGCTCATCGCCGGTTTGCCCACAGGCGGCTAACAATAGCGCCAGGCTGACGAGGAGATATAACGAGAAGCGGGTTAGTTTCATTATGTGATCATCCTGTTGATGGTTAAGTCATAGTTTAAAGATCGTATCCTGAACGATAACACATCCACATTAGGGAGAATTTAGCGCTTTGTTGTATCCGTACAAGACAAGTATCGCAGAAATCGTATTCCTGATAAGATAGCTCAACCATAAAGTTAAAATGGAGACTCAACTTCTATGAAAAAACTGTCGTTGATCGTGATGATGCTCATGCTGTGTGTGATGATCGTGCCACAGGTTGTCGCGCAGGATGATGATTTATCTGACGAAGACCTCGAACTGGTGGAATATGTGGATGATGCCTTTAACAAAGTGCTGACGTTTGATAGCACTTTTATGTCCGGTATACAGACTATTGAACAGGTGATCGTGGCTGGTGGACAAGAGGTGACACAGAACATTGTGCAGGATATGTCTGGTTGGTTAACCTTTAGTGATATGGCACCGGAGGGTATTGATTTAACCTTAGTACAGACGCTGGAACAGATTGTCGGCTTACAGGTTGTCACCGTTGACCTGTCGATGGATATGCGCCTGGTTGAAGAAGTCCTGTATGTGCGTGTTTATGATCTCGCACCTGAGCTAGAGGCAATTTTCCCGGATGGATGGGTCAATGTTAATGAAGATGCCGCGAGTGTCCCCGGTTTTGAACTTATCAACCCGGAGCAAATGACGAGTGGTGCCACTTCAGGGATTATGTTGCCCTTTAACGAAGCGACGGTCATCACAATCGAAGAATTGAACCGTGAGATGCTTGAGGATGATAGCGAAGCACGGGTATTTGAGATTGAATTAGACCCGCTGGCGTTGCTGGAATTTGAAGAAATGCAGGCGGCGCTTGGTATGTTCAATGACGACCAACTCGGTGTCGATATGGAATCATTGATGCAAGATATGATGGCGGGCGCAACCTACACAGTACAGGCGTGGGTGGATGCTGAGGAACATGTGCTACGACGCGTTGAAGTGACATTGGCGGTGGATACACAAATCGACATGCTCGGTCAGTCGATGGATCTGGCGCAGACAACGTTCAACAACCTTACCTATTCAGATTTTAACGAGCCAGTAGAGATCGAATTACCGGAAATTTTAGACTTCTAAGCGCATGCTCTGATTTTTCTAGGGGTAGACAGTTAGATTGAGGGACATCGTGCTGGTGTCCCTTTTTGATTGTCCAGGTTGAATACAACACAAAAATTATACAGTCCTCACATCAAGTTCATGTGTTATCCCTATACTATGTACGCATAGTAATTATGCTCAAAAAATAAAATCGGATGAAAGAAGTTTGCACAATATGATTGATATGAACGGACG
>DAOTXB010000245.1:0-5273 GCA_034435575.1 Anaerolineae bacterium | reverse complement strand
GTGGTGAAATAGAGCGCACCCTCCGGCGAGACTGCGACATCAATTTTACATTCCACACCATCAAGGTCGATTTGATGCATCTCAAGGATGCGATTACGATCTTCGTTGAGTACCGTACGGCGCAGATAGCCATTGCTCCATGTGCAGAAGAACAAACTGCCATCCCATTCAGGCAATTCGGCATAATCGTAAATGACGATTCCGGTAGGCGCTTCTGTCGGCGTGATGTTAACCAATGGCGGCAGGTATCGCGCTACACCGACACCGTCCGCTGTTCCGCCACATTCATAATTTTCACCCGCGCCATAATTAAAGCCCGGTAAAATCAGGTTGATCTCGTCATCACAGTGCTGTCCATTTTCCGTTGCATAGATGTGCCCTGTGTCTTGATCAATGGCGAAATCGAACGAGTTGCGTAGCCCATAAGCATAAATACTGCTGTCCTCGAACGGGTTATTTTCAGCCGGAATCAGCCCGTCATCAGTGACGGTAAAACGGTGTATCGCACCCTGTGGTGTGGTCAAATCTTGCGAATTTGCGGGGATTTCATTATCGCCGATGGTGTAAAACAGATGCCCTTCTGCATCAAAGTGTAAATTTCCGCCATGATGAATAAGCGCGTTATTGGTCAATGGGGCGGCGAACATCACCTGTGGGTCACTGCCCACGCCGTCCTGTTCACGAAAGCGCACAATACGGTTTTCCGGCAAATCGCGGGCGGTTGGTTCAGAGATATGTGCCACCCAGATATAACCGTTGTCTTCGTAATTGGGATCAATCGCGATGCCGAGCATCCCGCGTTCTGTAATAGCGCTCGTGGGCAGAGTAATCACTGGTTCGGCTTGTAATTCGCCGTCTGCACTGATGACACGCACACTACCCGTCACCTTTTCGGTATAAAACAGGCGACCATCCGGTGCAAATGCCAGCGCCACCGGATAATTCGCGACGGTGACCTGCTCCACGGTGTAGCGCACGCCGGTTTCATCGTCGGTGATAATGTCCGTGTCCTGTGCGCTGATGACGGGTGTGAGCATCAATAACGCGCTGATTATGCTAAGTATAAATCGCTTCATGTGTCCTCATGGTATTGATGAAAAATTGGGTGATTAGGGTGGGTGATCGTATGGGCGACCTGACAGACGCCCGTTGTTTATTGGAGCGTTTCTTATGGATACTTGCGATTGAGCATACGGGCATACGGGATGGTCTCGCGGACGTGGGGCAAGCCACAAATCCACGCAACGGTGCGCTCTAAGCCGATACCAAAACCAGCGTGGGGCACACTCCCGAAACGACGCAAGGACATATACCACTCATAATTTTCAATCGGCAGTTTGTGTTCTTTGATTTTGTCTTCTAGCAATTGTCGATCATAAATGCGCTCGCTACCGCCCGTGATCTCTCCGTAGCCTTCCGGTGCGAGTAAATCCACACTCCGGCACACTTCGGGTCGTTCATCCACCGGTTGCATGTAAAACGCTTTCACCTGTGACGGGTAATGATAGACAAACACCGGCTTATCGAACATTTCGGCGAGTGCGGTTTCGTGTGGGCTACCAAAATCCTCTCCCCACTCAATTTTAAGCTGGTCTTTCTCTTCGCCAGCTTCCATTTCATTATATTTCGCTTGCAGGCGTTCGATAGCATCGTCGTAGCTAATGCGCGCAAAGGGTGATGCGATTGCGCGTAAACGGTCAATATCGCGCTCGATCAGGTCAAGTTCTGGCATATGTTTCTCCAGTACCTGAGACACCACATAGCTCACCATCTGTTCTTCTAAGTCCATCATCGCTTCTAATGAAAGATAAGCGGCTTCTGGTTCCATCATCCAGAACTCTATTAGGTGACGACGTGTTTTAGATTTTTCCGCCCGGAACGTCGGTCCAAAGCAATAGACTTTGCCGAATGCCATCATATTGGCTTCGTTATAAAGCTGACCGGTTTGTGCCAGATATGCGGGTTCACCAAAGTAGTCGATCTCGAATAGCGTCGTGGTGTCTTCGCCCGCCGCCGGGGTTAAAATTGGCGTATCGACGAGCAAGTAGCCATTATCATCCATAAAGTCCCTCATCGCGCGGATGATGGTGGCACGAATGCGTAAAATCGCCCATTGTCTGCTGGAACGTAACCACAGATGACGCTGATCCATTAAAAATTCGGTACCATGATCTTTCGGCGTAATCGGATATTCTTCCGAGATGTGGATAACCTCCAGCGACTGAATGCCAATTTCGTAGCCACCCGGCGTTCCCGGTGCGCGTTCATCTGCACGAACACTGCCGGTGATGATGACCGATGACTCCTGTGTGAGTGTTTTGACCGCATCAAACACGGCTTCATCCATATCTTTTTTGAAGGCGACACATTGCACAATACCCGTGCCATCGCGCAGTTTGACAAATTGTAATTTACCCTTGCCAGTCCGGTTATAAACCCATCCCCGGACGCTGACTTCTTGCCCATCGTAACTTGCAATATCGCTAATCTGGATTACCTGTGCCACGCGATTCGTTCCTTTTGTTAAGTGTATTTCTCAACCTATATAGCGTCACATTATAACACGCGCAATGGTGTATCGTGGTGGGTGGTTGCTCGGCTTTTGGTGAATTTGCTTAAAAAGGTCATGGGTCTTTTGGTCAAGAAATAAGTTGCCAATTGTGAGTGTTTTCGTGTAAATTATACATAAGGTTAATTTTATTTTAAATTAAATCTTGTATATTATGTCCATAAACACCCAATATAAACTATTTTGGCGAGGAGTAAATTTTTTATGAGTATTGAACGCCCACCAAGTTTTGGTGCAGAATATCTTGATGTGACTCAACACTGGGCAAAAAGCTCAGAGGACTATGCCGGTGGTGATGCACTGGTCACGATGCTGGCGAATGGCTGGCGCTTAAAGCCAGAAGTACGTATCGAAGATCGGTTCTTTGCCGGTATGCGGTCTGTGTCCGTTTATCACCTGACATTGGAACGTGACGGCGATATTATTGAAATGCCCGTGTTACGCAATCCCTATGTGAACCGTATTATCCGCATGGGTGATTATGAGGTGATTGAAGTCACGTCTGATTAGTCAGCAATCGTATAAAATCATCTCGCCTTCGGATAATTTTTAAGTCACACAATAGTATTCTTTAAACGAAAACGGCTATCTCATGTTGAGGTAGCCGTTTTTTATTTGCTGATGTGGTGTAGGAAGCGATTCTATTCGATAACGTAACCGTAGACATTACTCGGTGGCAGACCATCAAAAATGATAACGTAGGTCTTGCCTTCTGCATCTGGACCGGCATTGATCTGGAATTCGCCACTTGTCAGGGCGTACAACGCGATATTTGAACCAGATTTGATAAGCGTGTTGGTTGTCGGTGGGCTGGCGATGAACGGTGCAAGGTCTTCATCAGAGATCGTAAATTGATAAACCCCGTTGCCGTTTTCGTCAATATCATAGACATTGAGTGCGGTGTTGCCATTGGCATCCTGTACAACAAAAATGTTGACTTCGGTTGTGCCGACGGACGCGCTGATGGTCGGGACGGTTGTGGGTGCAGGGACAACACAGGTCGCGCTAATGCCTAAAGCATCAAAGGTGCCTGTGAGTGTGACAAGTCCCGTAAAGTCAAAGGGTACGGGTGCGCTATATGTGCCCGGCGCGGCTGTGCCAATCAATGTAGTCGGTGTACCAGCGGTGGGGGTCAATACAACACTAAAGTCCTGGAACGTCGCTAGCGGTGGTGTTACCAGCGTCACGGTAATAATTTCGCCAGCGTTGAGCGTGACTTGTTCCGGGATGACCGTCGGACCATTGAGTATGACCTGAAAGCCGTTTAACGATGCACAGCCAGTGCTGGTGGCGGCATGGGTGGCATTACTTGGCAGTACATAAAATGCGCCAGCGATGATAAGTGCGAGTACGGTAGTTTTGAGTAGTTTAATCATAGAACTCCCTTATGAAGAATAAACTGTTCATGCTTAATGACGGAACTTTTTTAAGCGTAACAGAAATCGTCTTCAGTTTGGGACTACAAAAGTAAATAATTTCCGAATTTATCATGAAGCGTCAAGCGATTTCGCGACGGGGACAAGGCGAACTCCTCACCCTTGAATCGACCTACTGGAAGGTTGGCAGTTACCCATAACCATTTACTCTAGTTCATCCTGCTGAACATCCGCAGAATACAGGCTGACCAGTCGTGCCATGATAATCGTCAAATACAACACGCCGACAATTGATTCCAGCGAAACGAGCGCTTTGGCGGTCATTGTCACGGGCAGAATATCACCGTAGCCGAGGGTGGTGAGCGTGACATAACTGTAGTAGATGAAATCCTGCCATGCGAAGACTTCACCCTCAGTGGCGATTCCACCTGTAAATGCGTGCATACTGCCGTCGGATACCGCAAAAGTGATGGTTTCGACTAAGCCATAAACGGGTACAAAAATCGCCCCGAGCAGTAGGTAGATCGCAACTGCCGCATACAGCACATCACGCGTGATATGTTTAACGGTGAACACATATTGCAACAGGAGAAATGTCACCACACATTGGAACACAATGTAGGCGGTGTATGTGAACAGGTTCGCCCAGATCGCGTCTTGATTAAAGGTATAGATCGCGCCCGCTAATATCCAGATAACCCCAAAGACTAACAGCAGACGCACCAGCCGGGGATTGTCACGTGCGAGCATGATGCCAACAAATATCAGCGATGCATACATCGTCTGGTACAGGAGCAATAATACGATGTTACCAGTTTCTGTTATGGGATAGCTGAACTGGACGAGCATTACAATGCCCAGCACATAAATCACCTTACCCTCAATATTACCCGCAAATAAATGGTTCAACAGACGATTAAACGCTTGCCTCATCATGATTTCCTTATGACATCGGGTGCATAAATTGCTGGCACGTATTATAGGCGAGAAAATGTATCATATCCTAGACCTTGTTCCCCTATATCTCCTTACTATTGGTGGCGTAGCACACCTATGAGGTTACGATCCTGTAATTGACATTTACACAAATTGCGGTCAACTATCTATAAGAAAACTGGACATATGATGGAAGTGTTGACCATGCGCGTATTCACTGTTGGACGATTTTTATTGCTGATACTGCCCGTGCTAATGATCGGTATGGTGGGCGCACAGGAAGACAACATCAACACCCTCACGGGCACATGGGACACGGGCGCAGAAATGCCGACCTCACGCTCAGAGATGCCCGGTGCAGTCTATGATGGCAAATTATATGTTGCAGGTGG
>DAOTXB010000244.1:0-8075 GCA_034435575.1 Anaerolineae bacterium | reverse complement strand
GAAATCAACTGCTAGGATTACATTAAACAAATCAGGATTTTATGCATTAACTGATCTGTTCGAACAACATATGCAGGAATTGCTGAACAAAGATTCTTGTTAGGAAGTTCAGTACGTTCAACTCTATTCGCATCAAGTAAATATCGTTAATGATACTTCGCATTTCCCAGTTCACATTCGAGTTTCGGCGTAATCGTTGTTATAATAGGCTTCATACACTTTGTAATGCCTCACACACACGCTGTGTGATCTAAAACTGCAAATGAGCAAGGAGCAAACATAATGGTAATTGCCGCAAAACCAAGCGACACCACCTATGATATTGATAAGATCGCCGAAGCGCTCGGTGATGATGCTGATGCACTGTTAAACCACACCAGCACGACGATTGACCGTCATCATCTCTATCTGCCATCATCAACCTTCGTGGATGAAGTCTACACACAGACTGATCGTAGCCCACAGGTGCTTCGTAGCCTGCAACAGATGTTCGATCATGGGCGTTTAGGCGGCACCGGCTACCTCTCGATTTTACCCGTAGATCAGGGGATTGAGCACAGCGCGGGCGCGTCCTTCGCCCCTAACCCCGCCTACTTTGACCCCGCCAACATTATTGAATTGGCGATTGAAGGCGGATGCAACGCCGTCGCGTCCACATTCGGTGTACTCGGTGCTGTTGCCCGCAAATACGCGCACAAGATTCCGTTTTTGGTCAAGATCAACCACAACGAACTCGTCACCTATCCCAACACCTACGATCAGATCATGTTCGGCACAATCCGTGAAGCGTGGAACATGGGCGCGGTTGCGGTTGGTGCAACCATCTACTTCGGCTCAGAGGAAAGCAATCGCCAACTGATACAGGTTGCAGATGCCTTTGCCTATGCCCATGAACTCGGTATGGCGACGGTGCTGTGGTGCTACATGCGTAACAGCGAATTCAAGGTTGACGGCGTGAATTACGAAACCTCCGCAGACCTCAGCGGACAAGCAAATCACCTCGGCGCGACCATTCAGGCGGACATCCTGAAGCAGAAGCTCCCGACTAACAACGGCGGTTTCAAGGCACTCAACGCCGGCGATTCTTCTTATGGTAAGCTCGACGAACGCATCTATACTGAACTGACCAGCGATCATCCGATTGACCTGACCCGCTATCAAGTGGCAAACGGATATATGGGACGTATGGGACTGATTAGCTCCGGTGGGGCAAGTGGTTCCAATGACTTCTCGGATGCGGTTAAGACAGCCGTCATCAACAAACGTGCGGGTGGTACCGGTTTGATTAGCGGGCGTAAAGCCTTCCAACGTCCAATGGGCGAGGGCGCATCGTTGCTCAACGCCATTCAAGACGTGTATCTGTGCGAAGACATCACCATCGCCTAAGTATCAGCAAAAACACAATTAACCAACATGATGGCGGGGGACACTCCCTCGCCATTTTTGTTCCCCACAAAACAACGCCCAGAATTACATTGTTCGGTCAGGAATGTGCTCTATTGGTACAGGAATGGGCGCGAGCAATGCGCTACAATGGCAATTTCATGACGATGACGGGAGAAGGACAATCTACTATGGTACGTAACGTAGCAATTATGATCTTTGACGATGTCGAAGTGCTCGATTTTTGTGGTCCATTTGAAGTATTCGCGGTGAGCCGGGACAAAGACGACGGCGTTACCCAACTATTCAATGTGTTCACCGTCGCCGAAAATGACGCACCGGTGATCGCCCGTAATGGCTTGAGTGTGAACCCCAACTACACACTAGAAAATTGCCCCAAGCCGGATATCTTCCTGATTCCAGGTGGGCGGGGCACGCGCAAAGCGATTGACAACCCGACACTGCTCCAATGGATCATCGACGCAGAACCGGAGGCTGAGTTAGTGTTGTCAGTGTGCACGGGTGCGTTCTTATTGGGCAAAGTGGGCTTGTTGGATGGTCTAGCCGCGACCACCTATCACACCGAATTCGACACACTACAGACAATTGCGCCAGCGGTCACGGTGAAGCGGGGCGAACGCTTTGTAGACAATGGGCGGGTGGTTACGTCTGCGGGCATTTCCGCTGGAATCGATATGTCGCTCTATATCGTCAGCAAGTTACACGGCAAAGCACAAGCACTCTACACCGCACAACGCATGGAATATGACGTAAAGATCGAGTTACTCGCAGAATAATAGCATTTTTCGCACTCTACAGAATCAAAAACGGCAACTCAATCACGAGTCGCCGTCTGTTTGTTTTGCCGTTCGCGCTTAGTCGCGGGAGAAGGCGAAGATTTGAAGCAGGAAGATGAACAGGTTGATGAAATCCAGATAGAGTATCAGCGCACCCATGATGCTGAACTTCGCCGCCATGTTGCCATCAGCTTGAATCTCCGCTGACATGCTCATGTTCTTGATCTTCTGGGTATCATAAGCCGTCAAACCGGTGAAGATGATGACACCACCGATGCTGATGATAAAGCCGAGCGTACCGCTACCGATGAACATATTGATGACCATCGCAATAATCAGACCGATCAAACCCATAAACAGGTATGTGCCCATTTTGGTGAGATCCATAGTCGTGGTGAAGCCAACAAGGGTCATCGCGCCGAATAAGCCCGCCGCCGTACCGAATGCACCATAGACCGCACCGGGATCATACATGGGGTTTGCCACAAGTTGTCCAGCACTATTGGTGATTTCTGGCGAAAGGAAGGCGAACAATGTTAATGAGAGCGAAAAGCCCATCAAACCAGCAAAGGCGAAGAACATCCCCGCCGCGATATTGGGGGTCATCCACTCACGGCTCATGCCCGCGCTCATGCCGAATGCCACACCGATCAGCACAACAAAGGATAAAATGCCGACAATCGGGTTCGCGCTCAGGCTGAGTAGCGCGTCGTTGCTCGCGACAACCCACGCGACAATGGCGGTTGTCAAAAGACCGAAGCCCATCCACACATAGACGAACTTCATAATCCGATTGATTTCTATGGTTGGGGCGCTAATAGGGCTACTATATTGCGCCGCATTTTCATTAGGGTTAAAGAAACTCATGTTTATCGTCACTCCTGCCCACTGTGGGCATCATAAATGGCGTAATTTTTCTTATTGTAATCATTATTATACTGGTAATTTCATCTATTTGCTCTCAAATTCATGTGGATTTAATGCAAATTTTATATTTCGTTATGGATATTGTCATATTTAGCAATAGAGACCTCAATTTTTAGGGGAGCGTAATCAGCAGAAACCGTTACAATTAGGGATATATGACTGATCTAACAATACATTCAGGGGCAATTGCTCAATGAAACGTGGCACGATAGTTCTGGTGATTTTCGGCGTGATCGCGGCGATAGTGGTGGGCGTGAGCGTATTCTTACAAAACCAACCCCCAATAGAGATTACGATTGCGGTTGACCCGCTGGCTGAAGATTGGGTGCGGGATGCGGCAGATGCCTTTAACGATACAGATACGCTGGTAAACGGGACACGGCGCATACAGGTCAACGTGACGACCATCAGCGACCTTGATGTGTGGCGCAGTACACGCACTGATTTCTGGACGGCGGAGAATCATCCTACAGGCTGGATTCCGGCATCATCCGCCTCCGTTGATTATGCCACCGGCGCGAACCTGCCAATTGACATTGTGGTGGAGTCCACCGCCCGCACCTTACTTGTCTGGGGTGGCTATAGCGCACGGGTGAATTTGCTGACGAATGACGGCACGACCACACTCGATTGGGCGGATGTCGTTCTGGCGGCGGAAACTGAAGCATGGTCAGAACTGGGCGGGAGTTCCGGCTTTGTAAATCTGGCACTGTTGCTCCCTGACCGCACAATGGGTGGATTAGCGTCATTGTTTAGCGCGGCGGCAACCTTCAACGATAGCGCGACCATCACCAACGGTGCCGTGCGTGATTCTGACTTTTACGCGTGGTTGGAGCCTGTCATCAACAGCGTGCAAAACTTTAACACCATCGGGAGCGACATTGCTCAATTCACCGCACGCGGTGGCACGAACAGTGTTGACATTGCGATTGGACCGGAGGTGCAATGGCTGAACGGGCTGGACGGCATCATCCGTAATGCAGAAATGCAATTCAGTTATCCGGCATATAACGTCATCTTTGATTTTCCCGTAGCGATGTGGGAAGATGCCGCGACGACCAGCGATGAACGCGCAGGTGTACGCGCATTCGGCGAATTTCTACAGGGGACGGGACAACAACAGAACGCGGTCAATTTTGGCTTACGCCCGATAACGGGTAACCCACCGGCTACGGCACCTTTATTTGTTGCTGGCGCGGAATATGGGATTCAGATTGATGCGCCGATCACGGAATCGGTCACCTCGCCATCCGCAACCGATGTGCAGAGCTTGCTTCAATGGTTTGGGAATGCCCAGCGCCGATAACGGGTAGGGGAAATGGATAAACGATGGAACAGGCGACAATCGACCAGCTCAACGCGATCAATCAGCAATTTTACCAAACCACCGCCACCGAATTTGACCGGACACGCGGGCGGGCGTGGCAAGGCTGGCTTGACCTACTCCCACATTTGCCACAGGATCAGCCGGACGACCCCTACGATGTGCTCGATGTGGGCTGTGGAAATGGGCGCTTTGGCGTGTTTATGGCGGAAAACGTGGGTTATCCCATAACGTATCATGGCATAGACAATAACCGCACCTTGCTTGATCTGGCATTAGACGCAGTTGCTGATGCGCCTAGCACAACCGCGACGGTTGAATATCGTGATGTGGTGCGCCATGCACCGGATTCGGGTTTGTTTGATCTGGTGGCGTTATTCGGTGTCATCCATCATATTCCCGGCACGGAACAACGTAAAACGTTGATGGGGGCGCTGGCTGAACGGCTCAAACCGACAGGGATTCTCGTTTTTGCTTCATGGCGCTTTTATGAATTTGACCGCTTTAAAGACCGGATCGTGCCCTGGGGCGATGATCTTGCGGATCAGGTGGAGACTCACGATTATTTGTTGGATTGGCGACGGGGTGAAGTCGCGCTACGCTATTGTCATTATGTCGATGACGATGAGCAACAAGCGCTGATTGATGCGACGGGACTAAAACAGCTCGCCACCTATCGCGCCGACGGCTATCAGAATCAGCTCAATTGCTATAGTGTGTTACAGCGCCCGCCAGTATAGCGCCAAAGGTTGGATTATCCCTCACGCAAGGTGTCCAGTTTTTTCATTAAGCGCCAGTATTCCTGCTCATATTCATCTGCCATCTCCTGCAATAAATCGCGCCCCTGTGCTTTTGTCAGCGTTTCCTGAATTTTGATGTCCATCAGCGTGCCATACATTAAATCATGATGTTCCAGCTTAAGATCGGCGATTTGCATGGCAAGCTCGGCGCTCTGGCGTTGCAGACCACGCAATTTGAGCACATCAAGCGGTATTTGCATCTGTGCCGTGTCCTTGAGTGAGTCTTTGTCCTCTTGTGGTGCAGACCGCGCTAACTCTAACAATGCCTCATGATCTTGATTGCTGTACGCCTCGTTAATCAGCGCCATGAGCCGATTACGCTTGAGGCGATCCTCGTCATCTTTTGCGAGATCGGGATGATAGAGACGGGCTAAACGACGATAGAGGGCTTTCATACTTTCATCAACCACGCGTGGTTTGGTCGCGGTGGGTAGGTCTTCTGGTTCGGGTGGTGGCGCGGTGGATGCCGTCGCTTGTTCAGGGGCAGTGTTACTAGACCCCCGCCAGAGTTCTTCTTCGCTGACGCTTTTATCCCACTGTTTACGGGCGAGCGTTTGCTCAAGGTCACGCACCGCCGAGCGCATCGCTTCCACACGGTCTAGCACAGATTGCACCACTGCCTTAAAGCGCCCCTCGAACGGCGCCAACTCCTGACGCAATTCGGCAATTTCGGCTTCAAGGCGCTGAATCTCGGCGTGTTGACGGGCGATGGTGGCATGTAGGCGTGCTGTCTGTTGCTGTGTGTTCATGCGTGGTTTAGCTGATTACGTCGGGCGGATGATGGGTGTAAAGGTATCAAAAACAGCGAATATCTTATGAAATTTTTCGGGAGCATACACTGATGCTCCCCTACTCATTGTCCGATTAATTTATCAAACGTTAAACGGTGTGTAGACGTATGCCAACGCTTAATATTTCTTGACGATAGAACGATACACGGCGGGTTGACGATTCTGGATAAATTGATATTCTTCGCGGAATTTACGCACTTCGTCCAGATCAATCCGCGCGACAGAGAAGCCCTCCATCGGTGCGCCGGTTTCGGGATCGGTTTCGTCCGCCAGCGAGGCATAGATTTGCCCGCGTGGTCCAACAACCATGCTTTCCCCACCGAAGTTGAGCGTCACATCTTCGCCGACACGGTTCGCCGCCGCCACATAGACCGAATTTTCGTAAGCGCGGGAACGCACGTAGGTTTTCCATTCGTCGATCTGTCCGGCTTCCCAGTTTGCCAGGCATACCAGCACTTCTGCGCCGTCTAATGCCAGGCTACGGGCGACTTCCGGGAAGGCGAGATCATAGCCGATCATCATGCCGATATTGCCGACTTCGGTTTCTGCGACGGGTAATTTATAGCCCTCACGGAACGCCATGCGCTCCTCACCCTTAAGGTGAATTTTGTTGTAAACATCGACCAATTCGCCATCCGGTCCCACCAGAATCGCGGAGTTATAGAGCACGCTCTCCACCTTTTCTTTGGTGACCATGCCGAACGCGATGTAAATGCCGTATTCGTTGGCACGTTGCGCCATCAGGTTGACGGTTGGTCCGGGAACACGTTGCGCTAATTCAGTAAAGCGCAGACCAAGCTCATAACCACTGGTGACGAGTTCTGGGAAGACGATTAAATCAATTCTCTGCTGGGAGGCGATACGGGAGATCATCTCGGACATTTTGACGAGATTTTCCTCAGCTTCACCGAGCCGTGGTTTCATTTGCACCGTTGCAATGGTGATTTCACGCATGTAGTTCTAACCCTTCGGTTTCTTGTTGAATGTTGCTCTATTATTTTAGCTGTTTACCGCGATTTATACGACCTAGATTCGTGACTAATCGTGGGCGCTCTGCCGATGATTAGCGTAGTTTCATCATGATTTGTTCTAAGCCCACTGGTAGATCGGATTCAAAATCCATATGTTCACCACTTTCGGGATGATCGAAGCCGAGTTGGGCGGCGTGTAAGAAATTACGTTTCATCTTGACGCGCTGTTTACGAAAGCCATAGATATTATCGCCCACAACCGGACAGCCAATAAAGGCGGCATGCACACGGATTTGATGGGTGCGTCCGGTCAAAATTTTGAACTCGACCAACGCCTGCCCATGCCGGAAGTTATCGTCAATGACCTTAAATTCGCTCACCGCCGCTTTGCCATCGCGTACAACCGCCATCCGTTTGCGCTGTTTGGGGTCACGGGCGATGGGCGCGTCGATGCGTCCGGTCAGCGTTTTGGGTGTGCGCTCCAACAACGCGAGATAAACTTTATCCACTTCGCGCAGGCGAAATTGTGCCATCAGATCGTCGAGTGCGTCGAGTGTTTTGGCGATGACCATCAAACCGCTGGTGTCTTTATCCAGACGATGCACGATGCCATGTCGTTCTTCCGCATCGCCTAAATCGGCTAAGTGCGGGTATTTCGCTAACAGGGCGTTGACCAGTGTCCCCGATTCATTGCCTACGCCCGGATGCACGACCATGTTGGCGGGCTTGTCGATAACCGCGAGGTATTCATCTTCGTAAATGATATGTAACGGAATATCTTCGGGAGTCAGTTCGCCGATATCGTCGGTATCTTCGGTCATCGTGACCACGACATGCTCACCGCCACGTAATTTAATACCGGGCTTCACCGCCTGACCATCCACAAGCACATCGCCTGCTTTGATGAGATTTTGCACCTGTACGCGGGAAAGTTGCGCCATGTGCGCGAGTACCAATTTATCCAACCGTATGCCTGTTGCCTCTACGGTGAACTCAATCTGTTTTTTGTTCATAATGTTGACTCATATTCGTGTGAATGGCGTATCATAGCACGGATGTTTTAGAGCGACAATCGGTAGTCA
>DAOTXB010000243.1:0-1626 GCA_034435575.1 Anaerolineae bacterium | reverse complement strand
TAAAGGCAATGAAATCTCACTGACTTCTATGAGAGGTGTTAGCGTTTGCTCATATAATAATTTGGCGTTGCTACATCTGTGCTAGCTTCCCCTTGCGCGAAAGTGGTAGTGACAGTACGCTACAGTGGTGATGATTATAATCACCACTATGAATATTGGCTAAATCAACACTAGGATGCTCACCTGTGCTGGAAAACTTCATATTTGTCTTCATCGGTTTGATAGGACTGTTCTTCGGGGGGAACTGGTTGGTCATCGGTGCATCACGCCTTGCCCGTTCATTTGGTATTTCGTCATTGATTGTCGGTTTGACCGTTGTCGCATTCGGCACATCGTCACCGGAATTACTGGTAAGTGTGAGTGCCGCCCTTGATGGTAGTAGTGACCTCGCAGTCGGTAATGTGGTGGGATCAAATATCTCGAATATCGGGCTAATTTTAGGTATGACTGCACTGGTATTTCCGGTCGCCGTAAAAGCCACCCTTATCAGGCGCGAAATTCCGTTGATGATTGCAATAACGGTGATGAGTGTGTTTATGGCATTCATGGGCAGAGACATCGGACGGGTAGATGGTGTCATCATGATTATTACGTTAATCGTCTTTAATTTTTATATGTACCGGCTGACCTCTAAAGAGGCAAAGACCGAGGAATTCCAACAACAGGCACAGGAATATGATGAAAGTGCAGAACCTGCGATCACAGAATCACAACGTCCACGAGAGTTGGGGCGCTTATTTCTAGGGCTGGCAGTACTGGTCATCGGCGCACAATTGACCGTGGATGGCGCGGTAGAGATTGCCCGTACTGTAGGCATTAGTGAACTGGCAATTGGTGTTACATTGATCGCTGTTGGTACATCCCTGCCAGAATTAGCAACTTCTTTGGTCGCATCCTTCCGTAAACAGAACGACATCGCCATCGGCAATATTGTCGGTTCAAATATATTTAACCTCTTATTGATCCTCGGCGGTACTGCACTAATTCAACCCATTGCGGTATCTGATCGTGTGTTGCAATTTGATATTATCGTAATGCTGGTATTTTCCTTTGCATTGATCCCGATTACGGTAACAGCACGTGAAGTCAGCCGTTTTGAGGCAATCCTGATGTTAGGTGGCTATGTGACATTTACCATTGTAGCCGTTCTGCTGTAACAATTGAACTCATTCCTTCGGGGTGTGTCAATAGTTGCACTTCCATAGTATTTTCGCTTCACCCCTACAGATAGATATTGACATGCGTGATTTAATGGCTAGAGGCTGTTGTACTACCACCTATAGATGATTAACGATCATGTAAGATTTCTCAACCACACTTTAGCCAATTATCTGAACAAGTGAACATAACACGGGATAACACCATGAAAAAACGACTACTCATCGTATTGGTCATTATGTTGACCGCTGGAATCGTCAATGCTCAAAACGACGACGCGCCAACAGCAGAAGCTGTCGAGGTGGAGGCGACGGACGGGTTAATGCTAGCTGGTGACCTGTATGCACAGATGGAGGATGCGCCCGCTGTCTTGCTCATACACATGGTGGGGGGCAATCGTAATGGCTGGGAACCGTTTATCACCCCTCTTTATGATGCAGGCTATACTGTACTGGCAATTGATCTGCG
>DAOTXB010000242.1:0-2487 GCA_034435575.1 Anaerolineae bacterium | reverse complement strand
TAAACGTGTGCCATTATTTCCTACAATATTCAACACATTCTCACGATACCATCCACCTGCATCATTTGTGTAACCAGAAACAGTACTCCACCCATAATTCCAAACAGTGCCTGTAATTGCTTCTGTGTAATACTCCTGCCCAAAAGCGAATGTCGCACTACCAGGATCACCTGGAGTAGAATATTGAGTGGGGCTACCTGAAGCGACGAAATTAAGTTCCCCAGACAAAGTCGCTTGTCCAAACAATTCAGCTTCAGCACTTTCATATCTACCACAACGCGCTGTCAATCGATCTCGTGAGAAGATGTGCATGAACTCGTGCAAAACCAGCCAAGAGCGTGATTGTTGCGTCATATTGCCATTTGCAGATCCCCAACGGTATGCACTCATGACGATCTTGCGTGTCGTCTCTGGGTTCCCCCCAGAATAATAGTGAATTCCGATTGGATTTACACCACTATCAGGATCTTCCGCATACGTACTCTGGTCGATATTCTGCCAACCAGCAAACCGCCTTTTCTCAATTGTAATTGGGTTGGTCAGCGGCCAATTATAGTCATAATTGAAATCTGGCTCAGGCTGATTACTAACGAAATTACCTGTATTTAGATTTTTAAACCGTTTATGCGCCTCAGCAAATATACGAAACGCATTGTATATCGACAGCATTTCTTCATACTTGAAGCGTTGAGCAGTTGTCTGTGCTTGATTCACTGCTCCAGGCACACAGGGAATATTCGCACTTTGATCATAATAGACTCTTACTCCCCACGATGCAAGCTGATTACGTAACTGTTCACAATCCATTGCATCGGCACTTTCCTCACGTCGAGGACACATGCCGTTCGCGTCCGTCTTATTTACGGGATCACCATCAACATACAAGTAACCGTTTAAACTCATGGGGCGATTGCTGATACCCTCAAACGGATCAAGGCTGGGGAAGATACCCCTGCTTGGATCATAGTAACGCGCAAGCAGATAGAGCAGGTCCGAATTATCAACGATTTACGTTACGTGGGGGGTACCAAATTTGGCACTAAAGTAAAATAATGGTATATTCTCATATAGTGAGAGCGCATTCTCATTTTTAATATTTGAATAAGTTTTTGAGACTAATGGTTACTTCGTCGGTTCATAAAGTGCTCGACATACTGATATTGTTTACCGTAGAACATCCGCATTATACGGTTGAGCAGATTAGCCAGCATACTGAAATTCCCACAAGCACAGCTTACCGTTATATCCGTATTCTGTGCGATAAGGGGTTTCTTGAAAAAGCACCTGACGGTTCTTATCATCTAGGTTTGCGGATGCTTGAACTTAGTCGTGCCGCACGGAGTAGCAATCGTGATCTGCGCCTAACATTATTACCAAGTATGCAACGCATTGCGTCACAAATTGTCGAAACTGTCACCTTGATGCGTCTGTTTAACAAACATGCGATGTGTGTAGAAAGTATCGAAGGGCAACAGGTTGTCCGGGTAACGATTGAGCAAGGAAGAATGCAACCACTTTATGCCGGTGCGTCATCCAAAATCTTGTTGTCGGCAATTGATGAAGCCGAATGGGATAACTATTTAGGCGGTCATTTAGAAGCGTTGACACAAAACACTTTGACTGATGTAGAAAAAATCAAGGCACAACTCCGCGATGTAAAGAAACAAGGCTACGCCACCTCTAATAGTGAAATTGATGAAGGGGGACGAGCCATTGCCGTGCCTATAATGAATCGTAAAAACGACGTAGTAGCTGCATTGAGCATCGAAGGTCCATTCTTTCGTATGACAGATGAGTTGATGTCCAAGTACTTGAAGTTACTGAAAGATGAAGCCACACATGTTCAACTTGATTTATGGTAGCCAATCTCTCCATATCTTCCTGTTTACTAAGTGTCGTTGATTATCAAATTATCGATGACACTTTTGTAATATCGTCCATAGATGCCAGTTTAAGGAGGTCAATTCTGGTGAAAAGACTATTTATTTTCTTTGTTGTAATCCTGATGGTGATTGCCGGTGCAACCGGTATGATCCTTGCACAGGATGAAGATCCACAAGATCCACAAACCGGTGGGACACTACGTGTCGCATTTCAGAATGATTGGGAGAGCCTTGATCCTCATGTGACGAGTTCTTATTCCAGTCTTCAAATTCTTAACAACGTGTTGGAAACCCTAACAACATTTGATGATGATCTCAACGTTGTGCCATCCTTGGCAACTGAGTGGGAACAATCAGAAGATGGTTTAACCTGGACATTCCAACTTCGCGAAGGGGTCATGTTCAGTAATGGACGCGAAATGACTGCCGATGATGTTGTATTTACCTATGAACGTTTCCTTGATCCTGAAGGTGGTTTTTCCGGCAATAAGAGCAATATTGGACCGGAAGGCACAACTATCGAGGCAGTTGACACTTATGTTGTAGCAATCACAATGCCTGAACCCGTCGGTATTGCACCGATTTTGCTTGGTTTGAACAAAGC
>DAOTXB010000241.1:0-1673 GCA_034435575.1 Anaerolineae bacterium | reverse complement strand
CCCGCGCCCATCCCATGCGTGACCTCTTGCCCGATCAACAGGTTAACGCCCGCGGTAGAGGTCAGTAAGCCTGCATCATAGGTATTGATGGCAATATGCCCGATGCCCTGCAACCGATTGTTGATAATATGATTGAGTGTTTCTATACCGCTATCGCCGATCCCGACGACAACGACACCCGAAGCTGTTTTCACCAGAAATGATCTCCTTTAGCTTATGAATTCACGTAATGCCGCGCCGATCTCATCCGGCGAATCCTCCTGAATAAAGTGTAAACCGTTCACCGTGACTTCGGTCTGATTATGCCATGCACGGCAAAATTCGCGCTGATCACCGATCAGGATTGACCCCGGTTCTGCATTGATAAATAATTTGGGAATGTCTGTGTTGTGCGCCAGCCATGTGGCATAGTCGCCGATGATTTCGTGGGTATCTGGCGGTTCACCATCAAACGGAATTTGACGGGGCCATGTCAGCGTTGGGCGGCGTGACTCACCGGCTTCGGCAAACGGTTTTCTATAAACCGCCATCTCTTCTTCGGTCAGATCACGCATCACACTCGCGGGCAAAATACGCTCTACGAAGACATTTTTCTCCAGCACAATCTCCTCACCAGCGGGAGAACGCAACGCCTCAAAGATCCCCTTTGCCGCTTGGGGCCAATCTTCCCATGCCATCGGCTTCACAATCGCTTCCATATATGCAATCCCCTTCACACGATCCGGGTGACGATGTGCCCAGTTGAAACCCAGCCCTGATCCCCAATCATGGATGACGAGTGTGACATTGTTCAGGTTAAGCGCGTCGAACCATGCATCCAAATAGCGCCCATGATCGACAAAGCGATACAGTCCGGCGGGATTCTTGCCAGAATCACCCATGCCGATCAAATCCGGTGCAAGGCAACGCCCGAGATCACTCACATGCGGGATGATATTACGCCATAAATAGGATGAGGTCGGGTTACCATGTAAAAATACAATCGAGTCGCCTTCGCCCACGTCGACATACGCCATCTCACTATCCAAAACGGCGATACGCTGACGGTCAAACGGGTCATTTGCAGAAATAGGCATGGTCTTTGTCCTCCTTATAAACAGGTTTAGTAAAAATGTGCTCATATACCCGACAGTGTAACCTGTTTTGATGAATCGGGCGTATAAAATTCGTTCAGTTCAAGACAATATCACCTATGACAAACAACAGCACAAAGTATGACATTGTTCACTATGTCACAATTCAACAAAATGTTACGCTTTACTTATAGTTTTATATGCACATAAACGAATATGTTTATAACAGCGTAGGTGCATATATGGATGCGAGAGAGGACAAAATCCAATGGATAAGCAATTACAGGAAGAAGTCGCACAGATTTATGCTAATTTCTGTAGCGGGCTAGCAGACACTAACCGGATTTTGATCCTGTATATCCTGTCTGAAGATGACTTTAATGTTGGCGAAATCACAGAACGGCTCAACCAGCCACAACCCACCGTCTCCCGCCATCTTAAAGTGCTCAAAGAACGGGGAATCGTAGAAGCCACCCGCAAGGGGCAATCAATGGTCTATAGCTTATGCGATCATCGTGTCATTGATGCATTGAATTTACTCCGCGCAGTTATCGCGGATCGATTAAATACACAGCAAAGTCTTGTTCAGAACGTACAGGC
>DAOTXB010000240.1:0-1900 GCA_034435575.1 Anaerolineae bacterium | reverse complement strand
CCCACAATCCAATCACCGCCGGAATCAGTGGCGAATCGGGGTCGGTTGATTGTGTTCGCAGAGAACGCCATGATTGCCACAACAAAAATAGACATCCCACCGACGCAAGCGCGATCACAAAAGCACCATAATCGACATTCGGTTGCCAGAAAAAAGTACGTGGGAGTTCGGGGAATTCGTTACCAAGTTGGGATTTTACACGGAAGGTGTTGGGTAAGGGATAGTCGCTAATCAACAGGCTCGCCAGTGGATATGACCCCGCCAGCAACACATAAGCGACGACCCCGCGCCAGCCATCGCGTACCGTTGCCCACCATTGAGTGAGGCGAATTCCGCGCAAAATAGGCGTGATAAATATGGCGACAAAGCCAATCAATAATGCCAGCAAATAGCCTTCGGGACGGGCAAGGGTGGCGAGTGCGGTCAGAATCCCTGTGCGCCAGCCGAAGGTGCGCCCCCGTCGTTGATCATCGCTATGGCTCCAGATGGCGAGGATGCAAAATGTCGTAAAGGTGGTGATCTCCATACCAGACAGCCCCATCCACACGAAGCGTCCGGTCAGCGCGGTGAATAGCCCAGCCAGCACACCAATCCACGCTTTGCGCGTTAGCCACCAGCCGAAGCCCGTGATCGACGCGACGGCGACGATGTGCATGACGGCACTCATCACAATGGCGACGTTGATCTGTTCCATGATGGACGGGTTGACGATGGCAAATGCGCCCGCCAACGCCAGCACCCATAATGGACTGGTCGCGCCGGTGGTCAACACACCGTCGTTATAAGACAAGCCCTCGCCCTGCGCGATATGATCGGCAAAGCGCACATGAATCCAGGTATCGTCGAGCAACGCGCCCGTATTGCCATCATTTTGGTCGAGGGTAAAGCGCAAGACCGCGCCGAGATAGACCACGGCGACCAGCACCGGAATCAGCAAAATAAGCGCAGTTTGTCGGGGATGTGGGCGGAAAATATCGAACATAAGCGGTTGGTGTCCGTCAGTTGATCTAAATGTTCAGGTTACGCCCTGATGATATAAAGGACTGACGGACTTAGCGAGAGTCAACCGCATGATTGAGGAGAGAATTGTTTTCGGGTTTCACGCTTTTTCGCTAGCGTGGAAGTTCAACCGTAGGCCAGTAAGGTAGACATTACGCGAAGTCCACGCGGAGACCACCCGACTGTGCCGTGTGCCATGCCAATGCCGTCGCAATCACCGTGTCGTCGTGACCGCCGGAAGGGGCGCTGTATTTGTACCCGCCTTCTTGCATCCGCGTCATCTCATAAGAGACAAGTTCCGCCAATAAGACCGCATCCGGCAAAAGCGCGATCTGTTCACGCTCAATCGCCAGCGCCAACCCTTCGATCAACGGGCGTTTGGTGCGGGTAGTGGTCATAAATGGGCGCACGGGCAAGCCTTCGGATTGTAACGCTTCGATGTTAACGGTGCCGATGCTGTTCGCCTCTGCAGTGATGATCTGTGGTCGCCAATATTCATAGAGTGCTTTTAAACGTCCACGCTGTAACGCCCAGCCAATCTGATTAAAGCGATCCAACGCCACCATCTGCCCTGAATCGGCATCAAGCACGGCGATGGCAGTGTAGTCGTTATCGCGCCCCCAGTCCACACCCATGACATAACGACGTTCAGGCTGTGGGTGGGTATTTTCCGACGCAGTGGCGACTTCGTACACACCACGAAACACCTGTCCAGCATCATCGATAAATTCCGCCAGATATTCCTCACGATAAACGCGAGAAGGCGTGGTGCGTTGAATGGTCGCCAGTTCGGACTCATCAACCAACGGATTGGCAATCGATTGAAACTGAAATGCCGCCCATTCGCGTTCGTCGGGGTAAAGCCCCATCTTATAGATTTCCCAGAACCAGTTGCGCCCGA
>DAOTXB010000239.1:0-35627 GCA_034435575.1 Anaerolineae bacterium | reverse complement strand
GTAACACAATACCACCTAGAGCGCCTGCCCCGATCATTACCCAACGGGTAAAACTCATGCCATTTTTGGATTCCGTCTCATCAGATTCTACAGATTGACCAAGCGGTTCTGGATTACTCATAGACTTTCCTAACTAACGTGCTGTTCGTCTGGACACTGTCATAAAATGGGTCAATAACAATACCACAATCGCACCAAAAACTGCGGGAATAGTCCGCAATGATCCAATACTCAGAACATCAATCCCAAGGTTAACTCCCAGCAGATGTCCTATTCCAAAGCCCACCCAGCCAGCAACCAAGAATGCCGCCAATCGTCGCACATCTCCGCCCAAAATCAAATGAAATAAGGAACCGAGAAGCGTCGCAAGGATAAAACCAAATGTGAGTGTAGGACCAGGCAAAGACAACCCTCAAAACCATATGTACTCTTGTGGTAAAATGCGATCATTAGTTTAACATAAACTCGATCATTGAACATGGATTTTTATGAATACGATCGATCATCGCATACTTATTCCTGCACCACCAAACATTGTATGGAACTTTGTGAGCAATCTTGCAAATAATCCAATCTGGCAAGTGGATTGCAAAAATATCGCCTTTTTAACCACAACCCATGCCGGGCAAGGTACGCGTTTGCGTATTACAAGCGAAAGCGGACGTGAACAGGTGGTTGAGATTACCGCCTGGTATAATCAGCTTGGCTACGAATACGCAATTATAGATGGCACATCCTTTACACAAAACAAAGGTCGAATTCGACTGCAAGAAATTGCGGAAGGCACTATCGTTGAATGGACGTTCCACTATGAACTTGGTGGTATGTTCAGTGGTTTACGTAATGTGCTGACCACCCGCCGTAGTGTGGAAAATACCATCGTTGATAGCCTATGGACATTGTGGCGGCATGTCGGACAGATGCAAAATGATCCAGATTATCATGCAAAATCATTGATGCGTGATGCTCCTGATGTAGAACAACGCGCAAGTTATCAACCGCGTCATACTTCTATTGTTGAATCTACCGGACAGCATATCGAGCAACTTGATACATCGCAGGATATTCATATCACCGAGCCACCTGTCGCGCCAGATGATACCCGTCCACGTCCACCAGTACAACCAGAGCAACCTGACTCAGCACCATTAACGTCACATTATGAGACGAATGAAACTGTTCAAGAACCAGATTTCTTGTCAGGAATTTCGACATCGGAGTTCTCAGAAATACCAAGAGATACGCAGAATGATGTGACGAATATCGATAAGGTGAGTGTACAGGAAACAGCTATACCCGTTGATGATAATCCCTATAAACCGCCAGAATCAAAGATTCAAGAACCGCTAGCCACACCAGATGACACTTCACCCAGTGAAATAGTTACGCCGATAACTCAAACAGAAACCGAACAGCCAACAGCAAATAAAGAATTCATGCTCACGCGCTTTGACGATAATGTAGCAATTGATGAAGAAGAAAACGAAACCGAAACATTGCCGAAACCACCGTTAATTGACGAGCCACCAGTGAGCGAAACAGATACGTCAACGGTAAGTGTGTTTGACCTTTTCGGTGTGCCTAAGCCCAGTGAATCACAGGAAGTGCCTGCTGTTGAAGTACAGCAAGATGAGATTTCTACGCCGGTAGAATTGCCAACTGTTGTGATAGAAGAACCAACTGTAAAACAGGAAGACACTCAGCCAAAAAGTTCGACACAAATCGATACAGATCAGCAGATGGTAGAGAAAAAACCAGAGGTAGAAGTTGCTGAAGACACAATCATTACATCAACGCGTACCGGACAGCGGTACATTCTCAGACAAAAATTGGTCAGTTTGCGCCGTCCTGAATAATCTGTAAATGAAAAGCGCATATGTAATTATCACATGCGCTTTTTGGGTGGATGATGGGGCTCGAACCCACAACCATCTGAACCACAATCAGATGCTCTACCATTGAGCTACATCCACCATATTCTTCTGAAGTATAGCACAATGAAATTTCGAATACTAGACCTTTTTAGTCGCGATTACGACGGTAACTTGACTGTTTGAACAATTCGCTGACATAAGTTCAGTATTGAAACCAAACGCACCAATATGCGCTGTAAAGGCTTCCATAACATCACCGCGTTGACCAGTAATACGGTACAACCACTCGACAAATCGCTTAATGATGCCACCGCCTGTTAACGTCGCGTTCGGAACAATAATCAAGCGCCCTCCATCACATAAAACCCGATATAGCTCATATAATGTTGCTTCTTCAACAATGAAGCTAGTGGGAAATGTAGTGATAATAGCTCGGAAACTCGCAGGTGCAAAAGGTAGGTGTTGCACCTTACTGCGCGCCAATTGTGGAATTATTTGTTTGCGGATGAGTTTTTGCCTTGTAATCTTACCCATATTACGGGAAAAATCGATACCAATAGTGTCGTATCCCAGGTCATTAAGATCACTTTGAATTGTTCCCGTGCCATGAGCGATTTCGAGTATTTTGCCCTGTGAAGAAGGCTCAAGATACTCAAGTGCTTTTCTCTGCCAGCACTTCCACGCCCCAAGCGAAACGATCCAGCTTACAGAATCATATGTAAAAGCTAATTCGTTATATAGTAGGCGAAAACCAAGCTTGACCAGTGACCACCAGAACTTAATCACAAAATTATCCACCTAGTTTTGCGATAATTTTATCAGGATGATCGGTTATGATAAGATCCGTACCGAGTTTTGCGAGATGTTCAGCACGTTCGAGAGAATTGACTGTCCATGTATTTACACGATAGTCATTTTCCCGTGCCCAGTCGATATATGACGCATCGATCATCTCATGATATGGATGCCTTGCTTCATGAGGTAAGTTATCTATAAGTGCCCATGCCTCTTCAAATTCACCCGCCATATATAAGAAGCCAATCGGTATATCAGGTGAAATTGCTCGAAAACGGTGCAATGCTAAGGGGTTAAAGGAAGACACAATCACGCGATCTTCCATATTATGTGCCACGATCATGTCGGCAATAAGTTGTTCCACCCCATCAGTGTCCTGCGTAACGGATTTGATCTCAACATTAATAATGAGCTTTTGCCCAACAGCTTCAAAGACCTCACCCAATGTAGGAACGCGCACACCAACAAATTCATCACTAAACCAGCGACCAGCATCCAGCGATTTCAACTCAGCTAATGTCATCTCTTGCACAACACCGGAGCCATCTGTCGTCTTATCTACCGTAAAATCGTGTACAATTACCAACTCGCCATCTTTTGTGCGGTGAACATCCAACTCCACACCATCCGCACCTTGTTCGGCGGCAAGTTCAAAGGCAGTTAATGTATTCATTGGCGCATATTTACTTGCCCCACGATGACCAAACACTAGGGTACTGCGCGAAGCATTTTTATATAGTGCATCAAGCCGTGATTTTGCGAGTGTCATTAGCTATCGTTCGCTCCCGATACATGAAACACAGTTATTTCAATTTTGATAAAGGTTTGGTAGAAAGCAGAATCTCATCACCTTCAACCTTTACAGCATATACTGGCACATTGACCAGTGCAGGTGCAGATAGAACCTTACCATTCGTAATATCAAATGTTGCACCATGACGCGGACAGGCGATTACACAACCGTTCAAGGTCCCTTCCGCCAGTGGACCATCATCATGCGTACATACATCTTCAATCGCATAATATGTGCCGTCAACGTTAAATACGGCAATCCACTTACGCCCAATCCCAAATACTTCACGTTCTCCCGGCTTGATCTCTTCTGTTTTCGCAACCGTTACAAACTCAGTCATTGTTAACCGTCACCCTCGTTATTCAAATAGCTCACAATTCCATTTTTGAGTGTGTTTAATGCTAGCATCGCGCACTTCATTCGATTCGGGGTTAAGGGGATATTTAGCAATGATAATATATCATCTTCAGTAAGCATAAGGATCGAATCTATAGACATACCAACTACATGAGCACTCAACAATGAGGCAGATGCTTGACTCACGGCACAGCCTTCACCATTCCATGCAATCTCACTAATATGATTGTTTTCGTCGAGCAGGAGTGTCATATGCAGAAAATCCCCACAGAGTGGGTTCAGTTGTTCATGTTCTATATCACAAGGATCAAGCACACCGGGAAAACGTGGGTTTTTAGCATGATCTAGTATGTGCTTCCGATACATCTCCATAACTCATGCCCCGAACAAGTTTTTTACGGTATATAGGCTATCAATCAGCTTATCTACCTCATCACGCGTATTATAGAGATAAAAGCTCGCCCGTGCCGTTGCGCTTATACCAAAATGTTGGTGCAATGGCATGGCACAATGATGTCCAGCACGCACAGCAATTCCATCAGTATCTAATACCTGAGCAATATCATGTGCATGAATGCCCTCTAATGTAAACGCGGCAACACCACCTTTTTGCATGGGGTCTTCTGGGCCATAAATAGTCACACCTGGCACTTCGGCAAGACGTTCTAAGGCATACTCGCTGATTTCAACCTCGTGTTCACGGATAAGCGACATCCCAATACTCGAAAGATAGTCAACGGCAACACCCAATCCAATCGCATCAGCAATGTTTGGTGTGCCTGCCTCAAATTTGTAGGGCAGTTCATTCCATGTACTCCCATTTAAGGTGACTTTTTCGATCATATCACCACCACCCATCCATGGCGGCATCGCCTCCAACAGCGCCTGTTTACCATACAATATGCCGATCCCTGTAGGCGCACACATTTTATGACCGCTAAAGACCAGAAAATCGACATCTAACGCCTGTACATCAACTGGCATATGAGGAATACTCTGTGCCGCATCTACCAGAATGATAGCGTCGTTACTATGCGCTAATTGAGTCATTTCCGTAATTGGATTAATCGTACCAAGTACGTTTGACATATGCGTGATGGCAACGAGCTTGACAGGTTCTTTGGTCAAGACATCGCGATAACACGCCATATCAAGTGTACCGTCTGCTAGAACCGGCACATATTTGACTGTGGCATTTGTTTCTTCTGCAATCATCTGCCAGGGCACAATATTAGAATGATGTTCCATCACTGTGGCTAAAATTACATCACCGGGTTTCAGTTTCGCCCTACCCCAAGTGTGCGCCACAAGATTGATGCCTTCGGTAGTGCCACGCGTAAAAATCACTTCCTGTTGACTATGAGCACCAATAAACTTCTGCACTTTTACCCGTGCCGCTTCATACGCAGTCGTTGCTTCCTCACTTAGCTTGTGGATACCACGATGCACATTCGCATTGTACTGACGATAGTAATTCTCTAACGCCTCTATAACCACAGTCGGCTTTTGACTAGATGCACCGTTATCTAAATAGACAAGTGGCACATCAGGGCTATGTGACTGTTGTAAGATCGGAAAATCCTGACGGATTTGTTCAGTATTCAATGTGCTTATGATCCTCTCAAAACAATTGAACGATAGTTACTCATATTATAACAAAGGACGTGCCAGAAAGATCCAACACGTCCAAAAACGACACTCTGAAAATCAGATCATCGCGTTAGCTTAAGATTTTTGCTTCAATCGCTTCTTGCAAACGCTCACGTACACGCTCGAAAGGTATACGTGCGAGCAACTCATTGAAGTAACCGTCAATAACCATTAACTGGGCTTCGTTTCGCGGAATACCACGACTCATCAGGTAGAAAAGTGGTTCTTCTTCCAATGTGCCAAAGGTTGCCGCATGAGAACACATCACATCATCAGCTTCGATCTCCAGTCCTGGAATACTGTCCATACGCACTTCATCGCTGAGCATCAGGTTACGGCAAACTTGATAACCGTCAATCTTTTGCATCTTCGGCAAGGATTTAATCATCCCTTGCCACAAAGTACGCGCTGTGTCCTTACCAGCACCCTTAAACAACAGATTTGTTGTGGTTAACGGGGCGTTATGGTTCTGAAGTGTATCCAGATCAAACATCTGATCTTTATCTGCAAAGAAGAAACCTGACATACGTGCATTAGCGCCCAGACCATCAGCTTCAATCTCAAGATAGGCTTTTGTTAATTGTGTGCCCATCACGCCGACAATCCAATCAAGATCACCATCGCGCCCAACACGAGCACGTTGATGGCTGAATTCGTACGTATTACGATCCCAGTCTTGAAGCGCAACATAACGCAAATTCGCATGGTCATTAACCAGCAATTCAGTTGCACCAATATAGGCTGACTGTGTGGTGTTAGGGGCAGATGCATATTCAACCTGCATGGTTGCCTGTGCATTATCCTCTACAATCACCAGCACATGCCCCATAGTCGCGCCCGCTTTGGTATTATACATCACCACATGAAGCGGTAATTCAGCGACTTTGTTCTTCGGCACATATAAAAATACACCATGCGTCCACATTGCCGCATGAAGCGAGGCAAATTTGCCATCAGTCGGCAATACCGCCTTGGTCATCAAGTTTTGACGCACAAGGTCTTCATGCTCAACACACGCTGTACGCAAATCCGTAAAAATGATGCCACCTTTGGCAAGTTCATCAGAAAACTCGTAATTAACCAGCTTACCATCAACGAAGACCATCGTACCGCCTTCGCCCTCGCCAAGCAGAGGTTCCAATTGTACAGCCGGAACAACACTCGCATCAGCGCCATCTGACTCTACAAGTTTGTCCGCTTCGTCCCAGCGGATACTACGATAATCAGTACGTCGCCATTCTTCATCTTGCAGGGTCGGCATCGGCATATCCTCGTATACTTCCCATGAAGCTAGTCGCGCTTCAAGAAGCCACTGAGGTTCATTGTGAGCATTACTCAATGCCTCTACGTCTGCCTGCGTGTAGCTCGGTGCAACCGGCGCACTTGAGCGTCGTCTTACTACAGCCACAGGGTAATCTCCTTAATTAATTCGTGATTATGGTATACATCGGAGTTTATGCGAGCAGATGCCTATCATTAAACACCTGCCCACATCAAAAAGTCTATGGAGTTAGGCGAATATCGCTTAACCATAAACATCGTCTTAACCAATTGAACCTTCAAGCTGAATCTGAATCAAACGGTTCATTTCCAGCGCATATTCCATCGGTAATTCTTTAATCAATGGTTCAAGGAAGCCGTTAATAACCATGGCATTCGCTTCTTCTTCGCTTAAGCCACGGCTCATCAGGTAGAAGAGTTGATCCTCACCTATCTTGCTGACAGAAGCCTCATGCCCCATTGTTACACGTTCTGCTTCAACCTCGATATACGGGTATGTATCGGAACGGCTAATGTCATCTAGCAGAAGCGCATCACAAACGACGTTACTCTTGCAATTGTCTGCACCATCTACGATCTTAAGCAATCCACGATAACTACCGCGTCCACCGTCTTTACTGATCGATTTACTAATAATCTGGCTGGTCGTGTTCGGGGCAAGATGCGTAATCTTTGCGCCTGCGTCCTGATGCTGACCTTTACCAGCAAATGCGATAGATAAGACTTCACCGTGTGCCCCCTCTTCTTTGAGGATCACCGCCGGATACTTCATCGTCAGCTTACTACCGAGGTTAGCATCCACCCATTCCATTGTTGCGTTCTTATAGGCTTCTGCACGCTTGGTCACAAGATTATATACATTGTTTGACCAGTTCTGGATGGTAGTGTAACGGCAACGTCCGCCTTCCTTCACAATAATTTCCACAACAGCGCTGTGTAAACTATCAGAGCTATAGGTCGGTGCGGTACAGCCTTCGACGTAATGCACATAAGCACCTTCGTCAACAATAATCAGCGTGCGTTCAAACTGCCCCATGTTCTGGGTATTAATGCGGAAATACGCCTGTAACGGCATATCAACACGCACACCCGGTGGCACATAGATGAACGACCCACCTGACCAAACAGCGGTGTTCAGTGCAGCAAACTTATTGTCGTTGTATGGGATAATCTCGCCAAAGTATTGCTTCACAATATCAGGATGCTCACGCATAGCGGCATCCATATCCATGAAGATCACACCTTTGTCCTCAAGGTCTTGGCGCACATTGTGATACACAGATTCAGAATCATATTGTGCAGTCACACCCTGTAAAAACTTCGCCTCCGCTTCAGGGATACCGAGTTTATCAAAAGTATCCTTGATCTCTGGCGGCACCTCATCCCATGTACGCCCTGCTTTATCAGTCGCACGAACAAAGTAGTAAATATCATCAAAATCAATCTCATCAAGCAAACCACCCCCACCCCATTGCGGTGTTGGGCGTGAAACAAAGTGTTGATAAGCCTCCAAACGGATTTCAGTCATCCATTCCGGCTCATTCTTCATCTTGCTGATGTTACGCACAGTTTCTTCATTCAGCCCTTTTTCGCTGATAAAGCTGTAATTCACATCATCATCATGAAAACCATAATTGGTATCATAATCACCACGCACATCGCGTAGTGCTTGTTCGTCGCTCGTTAGTTGCTTTTCACTTGGTACTAAATCAACCATCGGGTCATTTACCCTTCATAGCTATTATTCGGTAACTGCGTGCTTTTCACGGATCCAATCGTAACCATTTTCTTCCAGCTTTTGTGCGAGTTCTGGTCCGCCGTTTTCTACCAGACGACCATCAAACATCACATGCACAAAATCCGGCTTAATATAGTTGAGAATGCGCTGATAGTGGGTGATTACTAATACACCCAGATTTGGTCCCTTGAGCGTATTCACGCCTTCAGAAACAATGCGTAGCGCATCAATATCTAGTCCGGAGTCTGTTTCGTCAAGAATAGCAAGTTTGGGTTCAAGAACCGCCATTTGAAGAATTTCAGCACGTTTCTTCTCACCACCACTAAAACCATCATTGAGATAGCGACCCGCAAAGCTGTGATCCATCTTCAGATCGTTCATTTTTTCGCGCATCAGCTTCGCAAATTTTGGAATTGGTAACCCTTTACTATCAGAATCATCTGCCTTCAAACGCGCATCAATGGCGTGGCGCAAGAACTTTGCCACAGTAATTCCGGGGATAGCCACCGGATACTGAAATGCAAGGAACATACCTGCACGACTACGCTCATCAGGGTCCATCTCCAGCACATCTTCACCACCAAAGAGAATTTCGCCTTCAGTGACTTCGTAATCTGGGTTACCCATTAATACATTCGCAAGGGTACTTTTGCCCGAACCATTCGGACCCATTAAAGCATGTACTTCGCCCTGATTGATCGTCAGATCAACACCACGAAGGATTTCTGTATCTTCGCCCTCTACACGAACATGCAGATTTTTGATTTCTAATGTTGCGCCCATTTCGGGAACGTCCTCCTCGTAAAATTCAACGGTTTAATCTGCGTTAATTTTTTTTCTTACCCGCAGGTATTCATACTCTGAATAGTATATCAGTCTGGCATAGGCACGTCAATAATTATGATAATGACTATAAAAATTACTCAGGAAACTATCATACTTGGGATTGTTAATCTGACCAGGCTATTTGCACTGTCAGAAAATCATCGCATTTAGGCGGAGTTTTGGAGGTTTTGGGTGCTAATTTCTTAGCAATATTTACAAGATATACTCAGGCAAATCATTATCTGAGGCTACAGCAAAACGCTCATTTAATAGATCAATATTGGAAAAATTGACCCGTCAAAAAACCTATGCTACTATCCAATCATCATGAAAATCTAAGTGTAAGGAACTCTCAGAGATGAGTGAAGAAGCCAAAAACGAAACTAATTCCCAGAGCAAAGAAGAGGGATTATATGATGCCCTTCGAGTCGTGATTGACCCAGAAATCGGCATGAATGTTGTAGAGCTAGGGCTTGTCCGCGATGCAGATATCATGGAAGATCGTGCCCATATCAACATGATTATGACCACACCATTCTGCCCATATGCCCCTCAATTGCTCGAACAAACACGTCGCGCCGCACAGGATTTTCTGGAAGTGCCGACGACAATTGAGATGGGTATGGAAATGTGGGACCCCAGCATGATGGAAGATGGTGTTGCAGACGATTGGGGCTTATTCTAGCCATAGAAGTATTGCATAAAATCACAACAAACTAAAGAGAGCCTACGTAATGTGTATAGGCTCTCTTTTCAATCTTAGTATTAATTCCACTACGGGCGATTTGCACGCGTGAACAACATCGGGTCAACATAATCACGCTCAATACGGCTCAAGTCTTTACCGGGCCAGTCTCCGGGTTTACGCTCCAAAACTGTTGTGCGGACGATGTCATAATGCAGGTGTGCAATGTAGCGCCCCCCGCCTGTACCGATTTCGCCAATTTTCTGACCACGCTTTACACGATCACCGACATTAATGGTCAACCGCTGCATATGACCATAACGTGTATAGAATACCTGCCCTGTCTTAGATTTTAACGGGTCATGGCGAATAATCGTGACATTACCCCAAGGGTTCAGATGCTGCTGATAGATGACGACCCCACTCGCAGGGCTGTACACCGGTTGCCCAACATCAGAGTTACCTGCACGTCCCCAATTCAAATCTGCACCAGTATGATACGCCTCACGCGGTGTACCAACAAAATATAGTTTGGCGTATGGGCTAGCGTCTCGCCAGCCGGGGGGCCAAACACGCTCCGCACGGCGTTCTTGAAAAGTACCTACAGGTGAATCAAAGCCGTCAGCCACGTAAACACCATCAATAATATCTGGTAATGAGCCATCAGGGTCTAAGCCGGGGTCTACAGGCGGTTGTTGCGAACCCCCATTATTGCCACCGAAGCCACCATTAGGTACTGTGATCACTTGACGGAACCGTACGGCATCAAATGCAATCTGCTTATTCGCCTCACCGGTAACATCATTCAGAAAAACCTTACCAGCATTTGGCGCACCTTTGACAAGGTCAAAAATGCCTAAAGGCACCCATTCATCATTGTATTTCGATTGACGTAAGTCAACGACAACCTCTGTAGTTGTTCCACGAATACCATGAATTTTGTAACGTGCGCGCTCGGTGGTCGCATTCTGTGAGGGGATAAATACCGCAATCTGATACATGCCAGATTCAGGTAATTCGGTCTTCCATTCCGCCCAGACACGGCTAGAGCGTTCAACGGTTGGTTTGTGATAGTATGTCCAGCCGAATGCACCCGTTTCAACCTGAAATTCTTGCTGACCAGTATATGTACCACTGCGGAAATCATCTTGTCCAACTTTTATAATTCTTGTCGCACCATATTCTGTTCCAGGAAGTGGTCTGTCATCATCAGGATCAGACGGTGTATTGACCACTATAGGTTTGTTAACCGTATCATAACCATTAATAACGCCATATCGCCACCAGCTAATGGCTTTAGCCCCGTATTTTTGCGTGACCAAGTCAAATGCTTCTTCTTGTTCAGAAACCCGCGCAGTGCCTTGTAGAATCGGGATGATTGGACGACCGTAATTCCCCCAAACTGCGTAAGTTTCGGCAATCACATCTGCAACAGGGCGTTGGAAGGTTGTCCAATAACTCATCGTATGCACACTATCCACGAATGGGAACCATTCTGATGGATAAATGCTGTTATAGTGTACACGGCGTGGATCTACACCAAGACCAATATGAAAATTGTTACCGATTTGTTGACGAATGCTGGTCATCAGTGGACGAATAGGATCGCGACCCGCTTCCCAATAACCATCATAGGGTTCTACGTCCAAAATCATCGATTTTACACCCGCAACTTTACAGGTTTTGATGATAATATCCGCCTCACCAGCAGTATCTACTCCTTTAAGCACACACCAAGCATGAAATTCCATACCAACAGCTTCGAGCGCTCTTACCCAGCGCTGAATGTCCGCAGGTCCATTGATAGCCATATCAGGATCATTATCAAACTTACCCTGCCACGAATTACCATCACCTACTTTGACCCAAATTTGCTTAACATTAGGCGCACGCAACTTCATATTAGTAATAAATTCTGCGATTGTATCCTCAGGGATCGCTTGCCCTTTCCAGTGCCACATACCAATCTGACCATCATACGGTGTCGGTAATCCATTGTTACCGGGGATATTTGGCGCGGAGGATGAGTCAGAAAACGAAACTACGCCGGTATAAACCCAGCCAGCTAAGGTATTTTGCTCTATCCAGATCCAACCATCTGCGGTTTCTGTTGAGGGATAATGAATTACTGTCGAGTTATTATAAACATCCCCAATATCATTATAATTTGTGCCTGGACCTGTACGAATGTTTACATAAGTAGAGCGTGTAGTAATGGTTGCAGTCTTCCCCTGACCAGCATTTGCAGGTTTTGGGATTGATTCGGGACTCATAAATGCCTCCTGATAACGAACTAACGCAATTCAAACAAAGCGATCTGTGTATGATAGTAGTACAGTTTAATCTTCAAAGCAAAAGACAGCCAAAATATGACTGTCCTAATAATTTACAGCACATCGTTTTTTCCAAGATCAATAACTAGTGCGACTTACTCTATGGATAAAGTGCATTTGATAATGCAGACCAGAAGCGTTCCACTTCTGAGTTATTCAAATGTACATTCCATTGTTTGTCACCAACCCAACCGGTTAAATTGAATCCCTCGTTTTCATCGAGTTTTTTCACATCCATATGCGTTGTGATTGTCGGACGATTAGTATCGCGCATGGGTGCTGTCATCATGTTCATTGTAGTCCCCTTTGTTTCTTCTGGATGAAGCATCTGGGACATCTGAAACCATAATAACTGCGCCGCCCGGTTAGAGAGGATGCGAATCCACCGACTTGTGTCCGCAGATGTACCACCGACCACTATCGATTCACCATTACTTTTACGCGTCACGAAAAGGTCAGTCGAAAAGCCATATCCATCTTTTTGTTGTTCAGACATAATAACATCCTCTAAGTAAACTAGGGTACAACTTCAATCGTTCCAACACCGGAATGCACTTCACCAATAATACGACTCATCACGCTACCATTATTCAATAAAGTCGCCAAAACATCGTCAGCACTGTCTGCATCTACCGCCATCAGCAATCCACCTGATGTTTGCGGATCATATAATAAATTTTGTATATAATCTTCTAAGCCTGTCGAGAGTGTCACCCATTGGTCAAAATAGGCACGATTACGATTCATACCGCCGGGAAATATCCCTTGCTGTGCATACTGCAACGCACCTGACAACCATGATAACTCACTAGCAATGATACGAAACATCACCTGCCCTGCCCGTGCCATTTCCAGCGCATGCCCCAACAAACCAAAGCCGGTAATGTCAGTCATCGCATGTACACCTGCGCTCGTAGCTATCTCTGACGCAGACTTATTCAGCATACCCATGCTATCAACGGCGGCTTGCACATGGTCAGCTTCTGCCTGTTGATTTTTGAGTGCTGTTGTAATAACACCAGTGCCCAATGCCTTGGTCAAAATCAACTTGTCGCCAACACGAGCGCCACCTTTGGTCAAAATCTTTGACGGATCGACACGTCCGGTTACTGACAATCCATATTTTGGCTCTTTATCAGCAACAGTATGCCCGCCGGAAATCACCACACCGGCTTCCAGCGCTTTTTCTGCACCACCACGTAAAATTTCAGTCAATATAGAATGATCTAATCCATCAGGGAATGCTACAAGGTTGATCGCCATGAATGGTTCACCGCCCATCGCGTAAACATCGCTTAACGCATTGGCGGCGGCAATTGCCCCAAAAGCATAAGGATCATCTACAACCGGTGGGAAAAAATCCATCGTCGAAACTATCGCAGTCGTGTCATTCAGTTTATAAACCGCCGAGTCATCCGGCTCATCAAGACCAACCAATAACTGCGGATATTTGTGTTTAGGGAAAATTCCCTTTAGCGGACGCAGAACCTGCGCCAGATCACCAGGATCAAATTTAGACGCTCAACCCGCGCATGATGCGAGTGATGTCAATCTGATCTCTTGTCTCGACTGAGTCATTCTTTCAATCCCCAATATCTTTATTCCATTCTTAAGACTTGGCTTAAGTATACGACAACTTTATCCTACGGATCAACAACGCTTGACCGACCTTCACAAATTACCTACAAAAGTCAAATTGTAAAGTAATTATGAGTGGGCGTGTTACTCAACGCTTTTTTCAGTTCTGGACGATGAACAGGACTTGTAATGCATACTGTATTTAGCTATACTGTAGCTAAGTTCGGGGCGTGGCGCAGCCCGGTAGCGCGCTTGCATGGGGTGTAAGAGGTCGTGGGTTCAAATCCCGCCGCCCCGACTTGAAATCTCCGGTTAAACACTGGAGATTTTTGTATCTCCACATAAATTTACCTGCCTTCTAACTGTGTAATTAAGGCATCCCTCTGGTTTTCAAAAGTGGTGATTAACGGTTCAACTGTTTGAATAACATCACTCAAATCTACCGCCTGTCCGTTCGTATAGGATTGAAACTGTCGGAGTACCACTTCCATCGCTTCCATAATGGATGTAAATGCATCTTCTGCACAATCGGGCACGGGATCTTCAGCAATTCGGTTACGTATACGTGCCATCTGTTCAACATCTAAGTATAGATCATCCGGTGATTTATCGATACCATCCCGCATCAACATGACAAAATCACGTTGTTGAAATTCAACCGTTTGTAACCAATCTTCCAACACACCGCGTTCATCGCATAACCCGCTGAATGTCGTCGTAGGCGCAGGTTCCAATGTCAAAGGCGGTAAATCAATTGCTGTTTCAGAGGTTACCGCACATGATGCGGAAAATAGGGCAAAGAACAGTAAATAGAGCGACCAATGACGTATTCGGTTTCCATTAGACACGGGCATTGTCCTTAAGTTGGTTATTTTCTTTACTTTGGTCTAAAATCATGTTTGTTGCAAGTAATCCACCCGAGGAGGGATGTACACCATGCCACAATTGCTCAGCCGCATGGATAGCATCAATTGGCTAACGCCTTCTGTCGCTGAAATTCTAAAACAAGGTGCATCTTTGCCCGGGGGCGATGGATCAATACGCGAACAGATGATGCAGTTACAAAAAGAACTCGCAAATCTGGAAGCGCCTATTAAGATCACAAATGTACGTTCCTCTATTGCCTACACGTTATTCATTGCACAACCCGATTTCGTCGGACGGCTGGCGAATCGCCGACAGGTTAGCACTAATGAAATCAGAAGAGCATTAGCGAGAATCGCAGAAAATCACCGCAATGAATGGACAATTGGCTATCTGGCACAATCCCCTGAATCTGAGGATAGTTTCGCCATATTACTACGCACAAAAGTCCACAGCCCATTAAGTCTACGAAGGCTTATGGTACGTCCTCGCTATCGCGATCATAAGAGCACATTTGCGCTCATTTTGGGGAACACGCTCGATCAGCGATTAGTAGTGACCGATATGCGCGAAACAGGTGGCCTCGTTGTGGTCGGTGGTTCTAATGCCAAAGAACACTTCATGCGGGCAGTGCTTATCACATTGTTATCGATGAATACACCCGGCGAAATGCGACTTGTTCTTGCTGGTAATAACAGCGAACATTATGAAAGCCTGTTGAATATCCCGCATGCAGTAAGACGTTTGCTTAAATCCCCACAAGATGGTCAACGACTATTCCTAGGATTAGTTAAAGAATTAGAACGGCGATTGCAAGATTTTGAAGCAATTGGTGCTGAGAATATTGGCGCGTATAACGCCACAAAAATCGCACAGGAAGACGAGATCATTCCACACATTGTTATCGTGATTGATTCACTGTCTGATCAAATGTGGCAAGATGCACGAGACGCCTGGTTACCACTGTTAACTCGCATTTTGGAGAATCAAGGTCGTACGGGTATCTACGCAATCATCACTTCAGAGAGCTACGAAGAACCTGACCTACCCGAATCAATCTCAAAACTATTGTCAACTCAAATCGTCATGCGTCCCTCTGCCGGTGATATTCCTCAATCACTGGAGAATTTCCATAGTTCATTATTACGCTTCGTGGATGCCTTTATTATCAACTCCACAAACTCCGACATCATCCCTGTAGAACTCTGCGCTGTTTCAGAAGAGGAAATGCGCGATGTCATCAGGTATTGGACACAAGCCACCAGAAAACGGCATGAAGAGGCACCATTACGTCAGATTAGTGGCACCACAGGCATGACATCAATGCTTGGTCGGAATGCTGTACAACAAACATCTGATGACGAAACAACACAAAACACCCCACAAAACGTCGAGCAAAACCAGTTAAGTATATCGCTTCATCAAGCACAGGCTCTTGCGGCTTATCTAGGATGGATCGGTTTGGGTCCGCTCACTGATGTTCTTGGATATTCACAAGCACAGGCGCACCAAATTATGGATCAACTTACGGCGATGGGTATCATCGAGAACGACGGTAGTGCAACACCCCGTTTTGTCCGACTGAGTGAATTACCAGATGCATAAACAAAAAGCCTACGATCAAGTATGTATCGTAGGCTTCCTAATCATCATCTCACTAGCGTTTATTCTTCCTCAGATTCCTCTGTATTGGGTACATCAACGGACAACACGGCGGCATCACACGAGTCATAATTCTGCCCTACATAGACCTCGAAATCCGCGACACGGTCTGGGTCTGGGTCTACGATAATGTTTTCAGCGCGCACATTTAATATCTGAGCAATATCATTTAAACGACTACCGCGCTGTTGCCCAGCACGATCAATTAAAACAGTACCGTCGTATTCGGTATCCTCATCCGGCTCTCCGTAAGCAATCGCATTAAACCCTTCCCATGCAAGCCGATCCGCCGCCACAAGGTCTAAATTTGACTGGCTCGAACCATTATAGACCGCGATTGAAGCCCCTGATAACGCGAGTTGGCTTTCTGGCGGTGGCTGATAAAAATCCTCAAGCAATGGGCGAAGCGTTTCGTAAACTGGCAGTTGTACAAAGGCACCATCCGGTGGTTGCCATGGTATTGTATGATATGTTCTAATCAACGTATAATTCTGCACATCACTTACATCAATATCCAGCGCAATGGGTAACAAACTGGCGATGACATCTAACGTCAGATCAGTTTCTACAACAGATGTCGCCTGTGACCATAGATTCGGCAAATTGATGAGGTTCAATTGTCCTCCATCGCGCACCGCTCGCCAGATCGAACGAATAAGTTGCTGTTGACGACGACCACGATCAAAATCAGAGCTATTTGCGCGAGTCCGTGCATACCACAATGCTTCGGCTCCATCCATCTCATAATATCCGACTGGCAACACATAAAGCCCTTCATCATCAACAGGGATAGCATCTTCATGTAGTTCCGCACCGATGAGGGCATAATCCTGATAATCACAATCAACGGCAATCTCTACCCCACCAAGTGAGTTAATGATTTCCTCGAACCCATTAAAGTCTACACGCGCATAGTAATGGACGTTGATGCCAAAATTGTAGAGTATCGTCTGGCGTAACAATCCGAACCCACCATCTGTCCAGCCAATGTTTTCGCCAACTGCATAGGCAACGTTCAGCCGTTCCATAGTACCACTCGGCAAATAAACAAACATATCACGCGGCAAACTCAACATAGACACGGTGCCGGTATCACGATTGATCGACACAATAAGCATGGTGTCAGTACGGTTGAAGTTATCGTCCGTTAATCCATCATCGCCACCCAACAAAATCACATTCACGAGATCATAATTTCGTGGCACAGTCGGCACTACTGTAGGTACCGCAGTTCCACGGGACTCAGCACCCTCTGGTGGGTTATTTGCAAAGAAGACAGTAGGTACCGGTGGTACGGTTGCGGCGGACGTGGGCGTTACTGGAATCTGTGTCTCTGTAGCTGTAGGCAACGCGGTTGCGGTTTCCGTTGGTACAAGCGTAGGCGCAGGCGTTTGTGTAGCGATAACAGCGATAGTAGGTGAAACAGGGACATCTGTGGCATCACGTCCAGAAACCGGAGTATTCGTCGCAAACACAACCGGAATGGATGTATTTGTGACAAAGATCTGCATCTGGGAAACAGGTTGTGCTTCGGTTTCTATAACTGTTGGTTCCTCACTTGGTGTTTCGGTCGGTTCATCGGTAGCTGTTGGCGGTTCTGGTGTATCGGTAGGTAACGGCGTTTCCGTAGGCATATCTGTAGCCGTCGCCGATGCCAAATCTGTTGGTGTTTCCGTTGCCGTTGACGCACCCTCAATAGAAACGTCCCGTGTCTCTTCTACACTAGCCGTAACCGTGACTTCAATCGTCTCAGTAGGAACAATTGTCGTAGGTTCTTCAACCGTTGGCATACTAGCAGTCACTGCAATGGACTCCGTAACCTCAAGTCCCGTTTCTGGTACATTTGTAGATGCCCCTACAACGAGAGCAATGCCCTCCATTGGTGACAAAGCCGTAGCCGTACCCGCAAATGCAGTCCGACGATCTTCGTAATCAGTACGTTCATCAAATTGCCTAATAACCGACTGCACAACTTGGTAGCCAGACCACGCGATACCTACCATCAACACAAGTGGTACAAGTCGCATAAATATCAATGTAAATAAGCCACGTAGCATACGTGTCATATGTCTCACAGCAGAATACCCTGTTCATTGACAAATAAAATTTCAGGGGATAAGTGTAACGTATCCCACTTCATACCGCGATGGTCAGTCAATAACAATAGGGATAACGCAGGTTGCATCCTGAGGCGTATTTCCAGAGACATCTACAATTTGTAAGCGCACCCAATATCGCCCTGAGGAGAATAATGTACTATCAATTTGCCCGAGCACATCATTAGTAACAGCTACATCTGAACTAGAATAAAAATTGTAGTTTGCAGAAGCGTCTGACCGAATTTGCAGGCTATAATACCCGAATTGGTCATCATAAAGGGCATTGCCACGAATTGTAAAAGTAGCTGAAACTACCTGCCCCGCACGAGGAGAAACAATTTGTACACCGGGATGTTCACAGCCAATCACACCCACTTGTCTCGTACCATTGCCGTTTCCACTAGTATTTACAGGCACTAAACCTGCCGGGTCTCGCGGGACAAACAATACATCCCCCGCAATAATTTGATTTCCGTTACTCAGGCAATTGACCTCTGCAAGCTCTGCAACTGAGCTATTGACCGATTGTGCAATAGAAAATAATGTGTTGCGCGGTTGCACCACATAGACTGTCCACCCTGTTGGTTGTGTACACCCGGCGGAATTAATCGTTGTGAGATTATTTACAGCCGTTAGTGTCGGTACTAACCCAATTTCCGTTGGCAGTGGTGCCAAGGTTGGCAAAATAGGTGAATTTTCAGAAGGACGTATGGTACGGGTTAGGGTCGGTGTCACACTTGGTGTCACAGTATTCGTCGCTGTGGGTGTATTGGTTGCAGAAGGGGTTACTGTCGCTGTAGGTGTATCAGTTGGCGTGAGAGTAGCAGTAGGAGTGTTGGTAGGAGTAAGGGTAGCAGTCGCTGAAGGCGTTGACGTTTCGGTCACTTCGGTCTCAACCACTTGTTGTGTTACCCGCGTCCGCTGAATGACAGCTCCCACCTGCGTTGGTTCTTCAGTAACTTCTGGTGTAACAGTTTCATTGTCATCTACATCAGTGGTCTGCGCCACCGAATCTGTAGGTGTAATATCCTCAATCACCTCTACCGTTGCTGTAAGCGTGCTTGTTTCAGTATGTAAGGGTTCATCGGTTGGTGTTTCTGTATTGATTGGCGTAGCGCTAATTTCAGTAACTGTTGATGTGGCGGTTGGTGTTTCTGTTTCAGCGACAATTGTCGCAGGACTAGTCAGATCACTGGAGTCAACATTGCTATTGCCCACAAATATAGCTGAAGCAGTGGCAGATTCATCATTAGATTCCGGCACATTATTTGAAACAATCACCCCAAAAATAATCGCAACTGCCATCATAATAACAACAAACAGCGCTACAAATATCTCGTTACGTACGTTACGCATGATAGTTTACCCTTCTACCGAGACATCAGCAGAGGAAATTGGTATTGCAAAACTAAACGCTGTGCCCACATTTTCTTCAATCGTTAGCCACAAGCGCCCACCATGAGCCTCAACAAGCGCCTTAGCAATTGCCATTCCAACACCTGTATCCCCTAAACCCTGTATTAACGGGTTTTCTGGCTTATATTTACGAGCAAAAACACGCGCTTCATCTTCTGGATCTATCCCACCGCCATTATCTTTCACGGATACATAAAGACAGTCCACAGCAGGAACAGTTGCATCAGAAGACAAATTCAAGGCTCTCTGCTGTGCCTCAACAGAGATCTCTGTGCCCGGTGGAGAAACAAGATAAGCATTCGTCAATAACTGACCAAATATCTGGTTTAAAGAATCAGTATCGACTTCTACCTGCGGAATTTCAGTATCCAGATTGAGACTAATCTCTAGATCTTTTTCACGAAATTGTGTTGATGCATTGGTTAGTGCATCCTCAATTAATCCAACAGCATCAACACGCACAGGTTTAAGTTCTACCTGCCCTGCGTCCAACTTACTGACCTGCAATAAATCATCTAACATTGTGGACAATCGGCTAACATTTGTCGAAACCCTCTGCAAAAATGTGCGTTGCATCTCGCCTAAAATACCGGCTGACTCAGCCATCAATAAATCTACATACCCTGTTATAGAGGTCATCGGTGTACGTAAATCCTGTACAAGACTAATCATCATTTCTGAATTGTAATGCACATTCGTTAATTGCGTATTGCCGGACCCAATGGATGGATCATCCAAACGTACACGTAACGCCTCAAGCTCATTCTGGTTCGCGGCAAGTCGATGTTGTGCTTCGGTCAGATCATGCTCCAAACGGCTTCGCGTGGCCGTAAGTTCATCAATCATCGTTGTCAATGACCCTACACCGGTTTCACCAACTGCTTCTACACGTTCTCGGTCACCTTCGATACGCGCAAGATATTGATCACGATCTGTTTCCGCCGCTTGCTTTTCTGCTATTAATCGGTCACGTTCACGGATAAGTTCACTTTGTTCATCAGATAGCTTCTGAAGTCTTTCACGGAGCTTATTCTGTTCATCATGCGCTTCTTTCAGCTCCATCTGATAACCGGCGGCTTGCGCCATCATCTTAGCTCGATGCACCTTAATCTGATTGAGTTTCTCATCCATGGCATAAAACGTAGATCGTGCTTGTTCTAATTGACGATTTAACACTTCACGATCACCTGCAAGATTTTGTACTTCACGTTCAAGCGATTGCACACGCAATGCACGGACTTCTTCTGTCTGAACAGCTTGATCTAACCGCGCCCGTTCATCCATCAAACGCTCAAGTTCAGATTGCAACGCCTTATTCTGCGTTTGTAATGTTGCCCGCTGTTCGTATAAATGCCCTATGAGACCAGATAACCCGTTTGATTCGTCTTCAATACCAAAAGTTTTGAGTTGACTTTGAATTTCGACCAGGCGCGATTTAAAATTATCACGTTCGCGTTCCAGCCGATCTTTCTCTTCTGTCATCTGTCCGATCAAGTTTTGCATGACCGCTTGTGGAATAACACCATCATCTTGTTGTAATTCATCAAGTTGTGTCTGCAACAAATCACGTTCATTATTGAGTGATTCTTTTTCACGTTGGAGCATCTCAACAAGGTTATTCAAGGCTTGTTGTTCATCCGCCGCTGTTGCTCCCGTAAGTGCGGCCTCTGCTTCCTGTAAACGCACGGCTAGAGCATCGCGTTCTGCACGTAAATCTTGATATTCATCATTGAGTGCTAACATCTGTTGTGATGCAGATAAACTTTCTTCAGAATCATCATGCGAGGTCGCGACACGGGCACGTTCATTATCGAGCTTAACTTTAAGTGCCATGACTTGTTTACTGAGTTCAGCAATCTGCTCGCGTGCTACACTCAGATTCTTTTGTGATTCCTGTTGCGAACTAAAGATGTCATTGTCACCGGATTGCACACCCGTGAGGATTTCTTGTATAGCGCGTTCCTCAGCCTGTCGCTCTGCATCTCCCGCCGCATCACTTAACGCAAGTAAACCGGCTGACATCACCCCTATGCCCCGTAACAATTCCTGCTCTGCGCTGATTAATTCACGTTTTGTATATGGAGAACACGCCACTAGCACACCGACAAGTTCACGTTCGTGCACCATCGGGAAAAAGTAGACAGGTCCTGATTCTTCTATATCGAATCGAATAAAGAGATCACTAATTTCCTGACTATTCTTCTCGCGGTTCATACTGCGATATTGTCGCCACTCAAGTGCATTGACCAATGTAGGTTGTTTGTCCAGGTTGATTGATATACCGGTAGCAATCCGACCCATCAGACTATCAAATAATACGGATACATCGGCATAATTTGCATCAGTTACACGTAAAAGCGCGACAACATCCATTTTAAGCACGTCAGCAACTGTTTTGACAATACGCTCTGGAATATTTTTCGCTGTCGCATCCTCTAAAATTAAACCCAAGGCACGTAGCATTTGTACAGACTCGCGCTGTACCGGCGATACTACGGGCGTGGGAGACGCTGTTGGTGATGGATTTACCTGTTGTGAAATCAACGCGTTGGCGTTCCGATGGCTTTCCTCTAACCGTTGCTCATAACTGCTCAAAACCATTCGGTAGATAATCAACGGTAATATCAAAAATGCCAGTAAGACAGTCAACCGTCCCTCACCAGCATAATTGCCAATAATGTTACCCTGCGAAACCTGGAATAACGTGATACTCAGCCCCAGCGCAAGTAAGAGATAAAATACGAGCTTCAGTGGCGCATCCAAAACATGGCGGATCATCAATATGGTAAATATTGCGCCAAGACCACTGAACAACGCAATAACAAATATCCATGTTGCGCCGTATGCACTTAATACAAAGTCCACTTCACCAGCAAGGTCGAACCAGCGCCACGCCGTAAATGCATACCCGCCAACTCCTGTTAGGAACACGATGCCCAACAAGACGTTGGGGCGAACATTTTCCGGCAGGTTATCATGAGAAAGAAACGCCCATGTGAGCAGAAGAATCGCCACAAATGTCACAAACTGTTCTAGCGGTGGCATTATCTGTATTGATTCGGTGGATGAATTTAGCGTCACGATGGACGCAACAAGTAGACTAATCCATGCTATTGATACACCAAATAGCGCAACTGAATAACGTCCAGCAGACCGATTCTCAGGGAGCCTGATGCGTTGTCCAACAATCATAAACAAACTCGCCAGACTGACGAGAATTAGGATGAAGAAGTACAGTGACTCACCGGAAGATCGTGTAAAAAGATTGAGTAAGTCTGACAAAGGGAAATGCCTCAGCAATCTATGGCGTTAAACATAACAAAATTATATCATAGGCTGTAAAATTATAATGTTTCCCAAATGTTTGCAATTAGTTAGTGAAACGTTGTCTAAGCGAAGGTTGACGAAAATTACTCTCTATCTGTACACTCGTACTCTATAGTATTGACCAAACAGATGCGGTAATAATGGCAAACCAACGGAGACAGCTCGCACAAATTTTAAGAAAACAGCCGTGGATAATGGCAACGGCTTTTCGCATATGGCGGTTGACACGTACAAAGGTAACAGTTGGTGCTATCGGCGTGATTACCAATACAAAAGGTGAAATCTTGCTTGTGGAGCACGTCTTCCACCCCAAGCATCCATGGGGATTGCCCGGTGGGTGGGTTGAACGTAACGAGCAACCCGCGCAAACGGTTGAACGAGAGATTAAAGAAGAGCTTGCGCTTAATGTCACCGCAGAGAACATTTTACTTGCCGAATTTACTGAACACGGTCATCTGGATATTGCAATAAAATGTGCGCCAATAGAGACTGATGTAGAGATTCGGCTAAGTGCAGAACTACTCAATTACGGATGGTTTACTACGACACAATTGCCGAATATCAGAATATTTCATCGAAACGCAATTCAGCGCGCACTTAATAAAACACACGTTAATGGAATGAAGCTATGACCACGAGTTTATCCGGTAAAGGTACACGACGCACAAGTAGACGATTCTCCTATGCGCTTCCACTATTTTCAATCATACTCCTTGTCTTGGCGACTAGTTTATTTCTAATCGAATTACTGTCCTTTAGCCAGCAAGAAGATAGTTTGCCAAACGATATTTTTGTCGCAGGTGTAAATGTTAGCGGTATGACTCCTGCACAAGCAGTACGCGAGTGGGAACAAGCGCTTGCCCAACCTATCACTCTCTATTATGAGGACAGCCCTATATTGCTTGACCCCTCATCAATAGGTTTCCGACCAAATTCGCAAACAATGTTAGCCGAGGCGCTCGCTTCTCGTGATACAGAAGGGTCGTTCTGGGAACGTTTTTACAATCATCTGATAGACCAAGACTTACAACAATCTATAGAGGTGCCCCTGTTCGCTGATTACCAGCAAAATTTGCTTGACCAGTTTCTCAGTGACATCAGCGTACGCTATAACGAAGCGTCGGGGTCTGCTGGATATGATGTCCAAACACTGACCACATTTTCTGGTCAATCGGGACGCACCCTCAATGTCCCCGATGCTATTCGCTTGATTGATAATGCCCTGCGCCAACCGCAAGATCGCACTGTAGTATTGCCTGTTAACGATGCCCAATCTTCCCGTCCAGATATTTCTACTCTGGGCGATTTAATTATTGATTATCTTGACAGTCAAAATTTCATTTATGATGGCACCGACACTATCGCATCGGTCTATGTGCTTGACCTGCAAAGTGGTGAAGAGGTCAATATTCTTGGAGATGTGGCTTTTTCAGCGGCAAGCACCATGAAATTAGGCATTATGATTGATTATTTTCGCTACTTGAACACCCCACCCTCACAAGAGGAAGCATGGTTGATGGCAAATTCATTGCTTTGTAGCCTCAATGCCTCGTCAAATCTCCTGATGCAAATCAGTGGAGGTGGTACAGATGTGCTTGCTGGTGCCAGAAACGTGACTGAAACAATTCAGTATCTTGGCGCACGTAACTCATATATTGCCGCACCATATGTCGAAGTTCAAGGTCAAGCACCACAATTCACCAGTGTGCCAGACACAAACCCTAATTCTAATTTTAGCACGGATGCTGATCCATATTTACAAGTAACCGCCGAAGATATGGGAACACTGCTTACCTTAGTACATGACTGTGCTACTTATGGCTCAGGGCTAATCACGGCTTATCCAAATGGTGAATTTACTCAGAATGAGTGTCGCCAGATGATTGAGTTGATGAGTGCCAACAATTTGTTACGCCTGCTACAAGGTGGAATTCCAGAAGATATTCGTATCTCGCATAAAAATGGTTGGCTGGATGATATGGTAGGCGATGCAGGTATTATCTACCCTCCAAATGGACGAAATTATGTAATTTCTGTGTATCTATGGGAACGCACAGATGAAGGCTTTCAGGATTTTCAGAGGTTGTGGCCCCTCGTAGAAGGTATATCACGGGCAACATGGAACTACTTCAGCCCGAATGAGGCACTTCTTTTAGATCGTGTAGACTTGCCACCTGCGGCACAAGAATGTGAGGGCAATTATCTTCCGCCAAATGCACAGGCAGTGGATCTAAATGATATTGATAGCTGGAGAACCAGTAACTAATTGGTTAATGCGATGTTAGTGCTTTTTCCATGATGAAGTAGTTTCGGTTATTTTTTCGTTGATATGACAATTTATCCATGTATTTCTTCACGAAAAAAATTCCCCAGCCCCCACCTTCACGTTCCCAGAGCGGGGTAGATGGGTCAGGTTCCGGCTGAGAAAGCGGATCAAATGCCGATGCATCATCAATCACCGTGATAACAAACTTGGCATCAACAACATCAATGACAATATCAATGACTTTCTCATCACCATTGTACTCATAGCCATGTTCGATGATATTTGTCAAAACTTCTTCAACGGATAAATGGCAATGGTAAACCTCATCATCGTCCAAGCCAGCAATACGCGCCTTAGAATTTACAAATTCACAGGCTTGTTCAATATTATCAATTGTACCGGGTATCGTTAAATGGTGATTCTGTGTTCCCATAGATCACGCTCCCCTTTAAATTTACAGGGTGGATGAAAGCATTATACGTTCACTAGTACGCAGGATGTTGTGCACTAAAAACTGTTTATCGCCTCATCTTGAGAACTATAAATCTGAAAAATGGTATCCAGCCCTGCCATCTCAAGCACTTCACGGACCCGTTCAGAAGGTTGTGCAAGGCGCATATCGCCACCACCGCGCTTCACCTTCTTAAGCGCTCCGACAATTTCACGCAGACCAGCGCTACTCATGTAATCTACGCTCGATAAATCAAGAACTACCGATACATTTCCGTTTTCAATTTCATTGGATAGCGCCGAGCCGAATTGATTTGCGCTCATACTATCCACACGACCACTGACTTCTACCAGTGTGACATTTTCCACGTCGGATACGTTTATATCTATCATGCCACCAGCTCCTTCAACGCAGGTACTGACACTATTATACCCCTAGTTAAGATTCAGGTGAAAATTTTCAACATTCACCTTATTGTAACTGAAATAGGCGCGATATAATACAGCCTATCAGCAAGATACTTACAGATTTATCGGAAGTTTGTGTAATGGATACGAATTATCTCATATTTTTCACGATTATTATGTCATTTTTACTCTTTTTGTTCCAGCGAACAGAAAGCAAAAAGCGAATAACAGTTTTGATTGTGATGGCAATTCCGGCACTGCTTATACGCAATTGGATTGTATTCCGGGACTTAGAAAGTGAGGGCATAATCGCACTTTTCATCGCACTATTGCTAAATTTCTTCTTCTGGGTGCTTATCGGGCGATACAATCCAGTCGGTAGCAGTGATGACATACAAGTGCTTGGTATGGATGATTAAAAAGACATCACCGATTAAGTAGGGTGATGTCTCTTAAGCTACTTGATCAAAATATATCTAGCCGATTACATTCAGCGGAATCACATCTGCGCTTTGTAACATCATGACACTAACGCGTGCGGCGACAGTTTGCGAAAGTGTGTAAAAAGCTTTACCAGCATCACTATCTGGATTATTTGAGATTACAGGGCGCCCATAATCACCCCCAACGCGGACTTCGGCTTCTAATGGTACACGTCCTAAAAATGGTACATCACGCTGTTCAGCAAGTATCTCGCCGCCACCCTCGCCGAAGAAGTCACCAGCCATGTTTTCAACGATGCCTACAATCGGAACATTTAATTGCTCGAACATTGCAATACTGCGTAGTGCATCAGACACAGCAACACTCTGTGGTTGTGTGACAACAATCGCACCTGCTAATGGGAAAGATTGTGCTAATGATAGAGGCGCATCACCAGTTCCCGGAGGCAGGTCAACGATCATGTAGTCCAAATTATTTCCCCAATCTACATCAGTAAAGAACTGACGGATGGCGCTATGTAACATCGGTCCGCGCATAATCATAGGCTTGTCTGGCTGACTCAAAAATCCGGTACTCATCAATTTAACCCCATAAGCCTCAATCGGGATCATCTTGTTATTGACAACTTTAGGGCGACCTGTACCCAAACCCATCATCTGTGGCACATTAGGATTGAGAATATCCGCATCAATCAAACCCACACTTGCGCCAGAATCCGCCAACGCAACGGCAAGATTGGTAGAAACGGTACTTTTACCCACCCCACCCTTACCACTTGCAACAGCGATGATACTACGGATCGGAACACTCATTCGTCCATGAATACGACGATCTGTTGGTACCTGTGCATCCCATTTAATTTCGAGCTTGTTGATTCCATCAACCTTGCCAATCACGGCATCATTGCACCGATCAACAAATACATTTTTCAATGGACAGGCGGGTGTTGTCAACACAATCGTAAAGGTTGCGGTATCATCATCAATGGTTAGATCACGCACCATATTCAGAGACACAATATCTTGATGTAGCTCAGGTTCAATGACAGTACTTAATGCCGTCATAACCTGTTCTTGTAATTTATCAGTCATTATTGACTCCTATATACTGACATCACAGAATAATTATAACGTATATCAGCAAAATTCTGTGCCGAATTTACGGCACTACGTATTTTTTAACCGTGCGCCAATATTTTGAGAAACGTTTTAGATCAATCTGTCCATCATACTCGACAAATGGTTCAATCTCTAATATCTCTATAGTGACATCATTCATCAAACTGCCGATGATTTCATCACAAATCAAGTTAAACCGTGGAGATGGACTCCCAACCGTAACAATACGATTTGCGCTATGATCAGCAGTAAATTTTGCAACTTCTTGTGCTATATCGCCCCGACGGATCACTACAGGTAATTCCAGCAGACATTCATAAATGAACGTAATGCGCTTCAGGCTAATTGCCCGGGCATCAAGTAAAGTATCATCCCAGACGAAAATTGCTGGAGACTCTGGATAATTTATGAATGCAGGATTATGAGGACTCAAGCAATCACCATGTACCCAAATAACCGTATTATCACTCATTTTACGTTCTTTCTAGGACGCTTGGAATTCTTGTACTTCACTTGTTCGTCAGGATCACGATTTGGAAACAAACGCGCTTCGATCTCAGGATAAGTCCCCTCAAAGTCACACTTTCCGTATAGCGAGCACATCTCGCAATAAGCACCATCTGAAAACTTTTCGAGATTCTCACGATTAAAGAAATAGGGCTTATGACTGAATGTACTAGCGACCCATTGCCACGACAAATTGTTACTTGCAGGGTCACCATCTAACAGATGTTTCAAAAACCAACGTGCGCCAGCTTGCCATTTTACACGGCGCCAATGCAATATGTATGCCGCCAACCACATTCGCGCATGATTGTGTAAATAGCCTGTTTCATGTAATTGATTACGAAAGCTATCAACACAAACCATGCCCGTTTCACCATTTTCGATATCATCAGGTAAATCGTCACTGTACGCTTCGGCAACAAATCCCGTTTTGTAGTTCTCTTGGTCTTCCCAGATCGAGCCACCAATTTGTGCATATCTTCGCTGAAAGTAATCTCGCCAGCCTAATTCGTTGAGAAGTTTCTCTGCATCACCTTCATGATTGACCACATTAAGCGCATAGTCGCGCACTTCTGCAAGACTTAACACACCGTGTCGCAAATATGGTGAAAGATATGTCACATCGCCATCGACGTAATTACGCGTTTTTGCATAATTTTTAGGGTCAATTTCTGAGAGTTTATTGATTGCCGAGTCGTGACCACCCCTCATACTTGAGACATTGTCATCATATGCACTGGCTTCAGGAAACTCCGACTTCAAGTAATCAATCAAGTCGTCTCGGTCAGTAAAGTCACGGCGCATACCCAGTGATTTACTTGAGTCATCGGTCATCGTTTCACGCCAACGCCCTGCCGTGGCGCACGACACGACTTGCTACAATATTTCACCTCATCCCAATTTTTTGCCCACTTTTTACGCCATGTGAATGGGCGACCACATACCGCGCAAATCTTTGTGGGCAAGTTAGCTTTTTTTACACCACGCATAAAGATACTTTCAGCTTGTTTTGAATGATAAAAACTAACTGTAGCAGATGGTTTTTAGCCCCTAATGAGAAATAAAAAAGACCTGACTCACAAAGCTCAGGTCTTATTAGATCAATTTTCAATCAGCAATGGCAGCTATTACTGGTTGTTCTCCTCAGCTTCACGGGCACGTTTACGGGCAAGCGCAGCTTCACGTTTTGCTAATCGTGCGGCTTTTGCTTCATCAGAGTTATTTGCGCTGGGTTTGTCTCCGCCATCAGCCTTAGCGGCTTTTGCCTCTTCAGCCTTTTTCTTAGCCGCCGCTTTTTCCGCCTTCTGGCGCGCCTTGATGACATCAGTATGTTCCCAGCCACCACGCTCTTCCATTTCTTCCTGTGCAGTGGTTGGTGCAATCTTACGCCAATACTTTAGCTCATGGGAGAGCTTTTCTTTGTCATGGATATGTGCAGTTGTGCGATCATAACTTGCCATTTCATAATCATGATCCATCTTGATCGCATCAAATGGGCAGAATTCCGCGCAATAGCCACAATTCATGCAAATATCAATATCAATATAAAATGCTTCAGGTTCCGGCACGGGTCGTCCCGTATCGGGGTTAGTACCACGGACAATCCATATGCATTGCGGTGGACAAACTTTTGCACAAATACCACAACTTGTACACCAATCTTTGCCGGGGTCTTCTTCCGCATCAAGATTATTGGTTACAAGGAATGGTGTAAACCGGAATCGTTCTGGCACAGCCAGTTTTTCTTCAGGGTATTGTACAGTGAAAGCACCTTCCGCTTTCATGCCCTGTCGAATTTCGAAGTTATCCGCGCTGTATTTCTTAAAACCATAACGAATATCATCGACGTAAGTGTTTACGAAATGCTTGAGCGTTACCTGCAACCCTCGCAATAATCCTCGTCCGTACATTACAACTCCTTCTAAATCAGAGGCAGGGCATTGTTCGATGCCCTTCCCCATATTTATTCAACGTATGTTTTAGCGGTCAGTCTCGCCCAGCACAATATCAATACTTCCCAACACGGTCACTACATCAGCAACTTTATGTCCAAGACTCATTGGACCGAGTGGGGTGATATTAATGAACGATGGGGCGCGCACATGATAACGCCACGCATTTTGTGTTCCCTTGCTATCACCAGCGGAAACCACATAATATCCGAGTTCACCCTTTGGATTTTCAACTCGTCCATAAGATTCCCCAAGCGGTACACGCGGTGAATACTGTGTGTTCCCCGCAACTTCCATACCATGAGTATCTTCAAGACGTGGCAGAATTTGACGCAGAATACGCAAACTCTCGTGCATTTCTGCCATCCGCACGGTGAACCGATCATAGATATCACCCTGCACACCAACGGGAATGTCAAAATCAAGCTCAGGATAAATACTATAAGGATCGGCACGGCGGACATCATACGGTACACCACTACCACGCAGAAGTGGTCCTGTCGCGCTATACGCAACAGCCATTTCCGGTGGTAACACCCCAACGCCGATGCAACGCGATTTGACGATTTCGTTCTCTGTCAGGTAATAATCATATTCCTCAAGAAAACGTGGCAGACGATCATTAATCATTTCTGTCAAGAATTGCATTGTGTCATAATCACGCACACGATCATTGACCAAATTTTGCACACTCTTGATGCGTTCAGGAATATCTTTGAATACGCCACCGAAGCGCATGTAATTACACATCAAGCGAGAACCGGCAGTCGCTTCAAAGAAGTCAAGAATTTTCTCACGCTCATTATTTGCATAAAGCATCGGCGTGAAGAACGCACCGAGATCATTTAGCAAGAAACCAAGTGACCATAGGTGATTGACTATACGCGTTAATTCGGTCATCAAAACGCGAATAACCTCTGCCCGATAGGTCGGTGGTTTATACCGTGCGCCGGTGCTCATCAATTGTTCAATTGCCAACGCATAACCGAGGTTATTACCCATACTTGAAATATAATCAAGGCGGTCAGTAAACGGCATATTTTGAATATAGGTATTGCGCTCGCCGATTTTTTCATGATTACGGTGTAGGTAGCCCATCACCGGCTCAAGTGTTTCAATGGTTTCGCCATCAAGCGTGATAATCATACGGAATACGCCATGAGTACTCGGATGATGCGGTCCCATATTAACAACAAGACGATCTGTACGTAGTTCATCGCCGCTAAGTTCTTGTACATCTACGCCAAGACCAAGACCGGAGTACAAATCGGCTTCAGAATTATCATTCAAACGCGATAGATCAAAATCATCTGGATAACGTACATTTTTACCGTAGGCACTCAGCTCTTCTGTCCGATAAACGTGCCCTTTGGGCCATCGGCTACCAAACGGCTTATGATCTTCTTCAAAGTAGGCTTCTTTCCAGTCTTTCCGCATCGGGTGACCGGCAAAACCGTCCCAGAGTAGAATACGTTTCAAATTAGGATGACCGGGAAACCGAATACCGAAAAGATCATAGGCTTCACGTTCTTGGAAATCCGCGCCGGGCCAAACGTCGACCAAAGACGGAATTTCCGCATCATCACGCGGGGTCTGTGCTTTGAAGTTTAATGCTCCACCGCCAGTCGTACGATACGCGTGATATACCATCTCCATATCATGATCGGGTTCACTCTCGCTCAAATAATCTACCGCAGTCGCGCTAGACAGCAGGTCGAAACCAAGATTGTCGCGGATATAGGTGGCGACTTCGACTAATTTTTTACGGTCGACGATAACGCCTTCATAACCTTGACGGTTATCATCTGTCACAACACCCGGGAACTGATCCTTCAGTGTTGAAATTGCATCGTCAATACTTCCAGTTTCTACAGGTGCAATCGCTTGATCTGTCATAAATACCTCTACACTCGCTTTCCTATGCTCTCGCGGCTTTACGCGCCTTCGCCGCTTCAATACGACGTTGACGTTCAGCCTTCGCGGCATCTTCACCCACTAGAGCAACATTCGTTGACGGTGGTTGTACTTCTTCAATTTCTTCAACCTCTTCAACCACCTCTTTTTGTTTGACGGCGGCACCCGCGGCAATTGCTTCTGCCCCAACAACAGGCAATTCACGTAACCCGTACGGCTCACCAGCCGCCGCAAGTTCTGCTTGACGACGAATGGTATCCATCTGGCGCGGATCAATAATATCAGGACCCAAAATCGGAATTGGTGTGGGTTCTGACGGTCCGACACCGTACCATGGCACATCGTCCAAATTTGCCAGCGACTGTCCATCAATCTTCTTTTGAAGCGTAATCATGCCGTGTAGCAACGCTTGAGGGGTTGGAGGGCACCCAGGAACATACACATCTACTGGCAGATACTTATCTACACCAGAGACAACGTTGTATCCTTCTTTGAACGGACCGCCACCACTTGCACAGGCACCCATTGCTAGAACATATTTGGGTTCCGGCATCTGGTTATACAATCTTACAATTGGTACGATCATCTTTTTTGTCACCGTACCGGAGACGATCATAAGATCCGATTGACGCGGTGTCCCGCGCATCACTTCCATACCAAAACGGGAAAAATCATAGCGCGATGCCGCTAAACCGATCATTTCAATCGCGCAACATGCCAGACCAAAAAGTAGGGGCCACATCGAGTTGCGACGACTCCAATTATACACTTTACTGAGGCTGGTTATCGCGAGGTTCCCCTGCATTCCTTCTGGAAGTGGAAACTCCGTATCATGCAGTTGTTGCAGGTCAATCTCACTCATTAAACACTCGTCTCCTCATACCATTCTCGTAGAATATCGTTCAATATACCGTCGTTAACTAATTCATGATCGTCAGCAAAATCGGGCAATGCGATAATCATCTCAAACAATTGCCTTGTGCCAACTGACTCAATATCAACATCAGGGTATGTCCCCATCAAACTGAGCACAATTTCATAAGATGCTTCCCAGTAAAGTGGCATCTATACCCAACACTCCTTTAAGATACCGCATTTCACCCGTAATATCGACTAAAATGTTATCAATTCCGGCTGAAACTCAGCGAGTCTTAATTACGTTGTCATTATTCACGATTATCGATCTGAGCGCGTTGCAATTTCCCACTATAATCGACATAAACAGATTTCCACTCTGTAAATGAATCTAATGCGGACTGCCCTGCTTCGCGCATCCCATTGCCTGTGCCACGTGTACCACCAAACGGGAATTGAATCTCTGCACCGGTTGTTCCATGATTTATGTACACAATGCCGGTTGTCAGGTCACGGATTGCTCGGAAGGCATCATTCACGTTTTCAGTGAAAATACTACTGGATAGTCCAAACGCAACATTATTATTGACTTCAATCGCCTCATCCAATGAACCGACTTCGACAATAGATAACACAGGTCCGAAGATTTCTTCTTGCTCGACACGCATACCAGGCTTTACGCCATCAAAAAGCGTCGGTTCAAAGAAGAAGCCTTTTTCAACATCGGCTCTTGCACCACCAACGACCACGTTGACACCTTCGCCCTGTGCAACTGAGATGTAATTGGTTACTTTGTCAAGCGCTTGCTGGTTAACAAGTGGTCCCATCTCAACTTCGGGGTCAAGTCCATCGCCTATTTTAATATTACGCGCTTTTTCGATCAAAGCATCAAGCAATTTGGGTTTGATAGCTTTATGGACAATTAATCTGCTGGTTGCCGTACAACGCTGACCAGTAGTACCAAACGCGCTCCATGTGATCGCATCAATAGCAAGGTCAAGATTAGCGTCGTCCATAACAATAATCGCGTTTTTGCCGCCCATCTCCAGCGTGACTTTCTTACCCGTCCGCGCCGCACGTTCGTAGACCTTCAAACCCGTTGTTGTTGACCCGGTAAAGGAAATCACACGAACATCAGGGTTATCAACCAATGCAGACCCAGTTTCGCCAGCGCCCATCACAACATTAAGCACGCCTTCCGGCAAACCAGCGTCTAAAAATACCTGTGCGAACATCGCGGAACTCGCTGGAATGTCCTCACCAGGTTTCCAAACAACTGTATTGCCCGCAACAAGCGCCGGAAGCATCTTCCAACTAGGCACGGCAACAGGGAAGTTCCAGGGGGTGATTAAACCAATTACACCCACAGAATCACGGAGAGCCATACCGAATTTGTTGTACATTTCAACTGGCGCAGTGTAACCCATCAGCCGACGACCTTCACCACCCATATAATACGCCATATCAATGGCTTCTTGCACATCACCTCTGGTTTCTGCAAGAATTTTGCCCATCTCCCGGGTCATCAGTCGCGAAAGCTCATCTTTGCGTTGTTCGAGGATACGCGCCACCTGGTATAAGATTTCACCACGGCGTGGTGCAGGCATCAAACGCCATTCTTTATAGGCATGCTTAGCCGCTTGCACCGCTCTATTTACGTCATCAGCACTACTTTTCACAGCCTGAGCGATGAGTTCTTCATTAGCGGGGTTCACTGTATCAAATGTCGAACCACCTTGCGACTCGATCCATTTGCCTGAAATAAGATTTTTTATAAGATCAGCCATATTAAACACACTTTCTAAAAGTTGATGTTAACCTTCGCGTTAACACACACAGTATAAAAAAGGGGGTACGGATTGTCAAGAATTTCACAATCAGCACAAAATTTGATATTTAGTAAAGATTATTGTTTTTCCAATGCTGTTACAAAAGCACCCTGTTCACTTACCCGAGTATACCGCACAACGCTTTCAATGTCCGCATCACGATACACCGATTTCATGACTTCTGTAGCACGATGCGCGACTTCTTCACTATCACACACTGCACATAGTGTTGGACCTGCGCCACTAATCACAAGCCCCAATGCGCCCGCCATTTTGGAACCGGCTCGAATATCAGATAAATACGGCATCAAATGAGCACGAGCTGGCTCGATAACAACATCACCTTCCATCGCGTTTGCCAAGGCAGGTATATCATCACGATAAAGTGCATCAACCGCCCGCGCAACAGCACCAGTCTGCAATACCATCGAACGTAACGGAACTTTATGGGGCAAAACCGCACGAGCTTCTACGGTTTTTACAGCGATATTAGGCGTAACCAGAGCCATCCACAATTTATTGGGAACAGGTAAACTAAGAATATCCTCAATTGATGTGCCAGTAATCAGAGTAATTCCGCCCAATAAACTTGGACCAACATTATCTG
>DAOTXB010000238.1:0-2039 GCA_034435575.1 Anaerolineae bacterium | reverse complement strand
CATTTGGTACAGCTTTATCAGGCTGTCCGTTCATCAAATCGACGAGATAATCGAGCGAGCGTTGTGTGCGCGTCGTCGGGTGCATCAGCGTTGCGGCAGTTGCGGCTGGTGAGCTACCAACATTTCCTGTTGCATCACCGAAGTCAAAACTGCCTTCGTCTGGAAGATAGTGCATAATGGCTTCTAGCGAATAATGCAGAGGCGTATAAATCCAATGTTGTGGGTTAGGGGGTAACATATTGAGTTTTTGCTCAATCTTATCCATACCCCGAAACAGGTTCTGTGGAATATCTAGTTTAAAGTCAGTAGCTTGTTGCACCAGCGATAAAATCAACACGGGAAAACCAATGGTATCGTTGGCATCGTGATGCAGACGTGTGCTATTGCTCCACAAAAATTGCTCACCGGCTTTAATACGTAAAGCATCGTCCTCGGGGTCGCCAACGTCACTTAAAGCAATCAGTGCCGCCAGCGTAGAAACAACCCGTTCATGATAGTGGAAAATAGGACCACCCCAGCTACCATCATCGTGTTGATGCTCGCGTAGCCAACCTGTCAGGTGGTCAAAAGGGTAATCAGGATAATGCGCACTCAAACGTGCCGCCCACGCTGTATCGTAAACCGTGCTACTCACCTGACTATTGCCACGCATGAGGCTATCGAGCAAACGCGCTTTGCGTTGGTCTATATCGAAATTGTGTGTGTGTGTTTCCACTCTATCCGGCAACATGGTCTCCAATTCCCCGTTTTGACGTGCATACATCATCAGACATTTCCTACTAGTAAAATTACATTCACTTTATAATTGATTTTGTGTACATAAGTACTAACTTGAGGAATTGTCTTAATGCTAAGTGCTTGATTACCTTCATTGTGAATTGTATCATGAGTTTGAATGCAAGAAGAATTAACGTTAAACCAAATTCTAACGTTATATTGATACATCCAGCCGCCAGCGATATATAAACAGGTACAAAAGAGAGCCTATGCCTACTATCAGTGTTGTTATTTGCGCTCACAATGAAGAAGATTGGATTAAACGTGCATTGAACGCCTTAGCACAGCAATATCACCCTGCTGATGAAATTATCGTTGTGGATAATGCCAGCACTGACCGCACCGCAGAAATTGTAAATACATTTGCACAAAACCATCCCCAAGCGAATGTACGCTCTGTTTATGAGGCGCGTAAGGGCTTATATATTGCGCGAGAAACAGGCTGGCGTGCTGCATCCAGCGATATTGTTGCTATGACCGATGCTGATATTACCTTCCCGCCTGATTGGGTACAGATTATCCACGAAGAATTTTCGTCTAGCGACGTGGATGCCATAACAGGCAGTATCCGCTACGATGACGCACCCGCGTTTATTAACTGGGTAACGTGGCTTAGCGACCAACTTTATCAACCAGAAGGTATCGGACGCTTAATGACAAGCGAATATGTCCTCAATGGGGGTAACAGTGCCTATCGTCGTACTGCACTGGAAGCAGTAAATGGCTATGTTGATAAACCAGCCGACGAGTTTGAAGACCGCTATATGTCTCAGCAAATGCACGCCCATAACTTCACTATAAAATTTGTGCGTCGCCTAAAAGTCTGGCATACATTCCGACGGTTTGCCAAAGATGGTTGGCGCGGGTATCTAAATTATATTTTCTACTACGATGTCGATGGACTCTACGCCGACCATATCGAAGCTGATAAGGATACACAAAAGAAAGTAGACGCTTCATGATTACTGTCATTGTGCCGACTTACAACGAAGAAAAGCTCATCCGTGCGTGTCTTGAATCACTGGTTGCTCAAGACCCACTACCTGATGAAATTCTAGTGGTCGATAACAACTCCAAAGATGATACGGTTGCTATCACTGAAGCTGTCCAAGCTGAAAATCCGCACGCTCCCATACACATCATGAACGCCGAACGACAGGGCTGTATTTGGGCGCGGGAAGCGGGTTGGCGCGAAGCACAGGGCGATGTCATTGTGCATGTGGATGCTGATGAAACCTTTCCCGCCGGCTGGATGCAAAAAA
>DAOTXB010000237.1:0-3339 GCA_034435575.1 Anaerolineae bacterium | reverse complement strand
ACGCGCGGGTCGATATACGCCTGCAACAGATCAATCAGCAGGTTAATCAAAATGTAGCCGGACGCACCAAACAGCGTTATGCCCATGATGGCGGGAAAGTCGAGGTTCAAGAATGAACGCGCTGTAAACAATCCCAGACCGGGCCAATTGAAAATAATCTCCACATAAAACGCACCCGTTAGTGAATAGGCGAAGGTTAATCCGATGACGGTTAAGGTGGGAATGATGGCATTCTTCAGCGCATAGCGATAGACGATCAACCGTTGACCAAGACCGTAGGCTTGTGCGGTGCGAATATAATTTTGTTGCATCACTTCCAGCATAGTGGCGCGGGTCATACGGGCGATTAAGCCGATAGGATAAGCGGCAAGTGTGACCGCAGGTAAGATCAAGTGTAGGGCAACATCCTGAAAAGCGACCCAATTGCCGGTGACCAACGAATCGATCAAGAAAAAGCCGGTAATGTCTTCGATTGGGCTGTTGAATCGGAGTGTGCTATCGACACGGCTTGCGAGTGGTAACAAGCCCAGCCATAACCCAAAAATCAGTTGCAACAATAAGCCCAGCCAAAATTGGGGTAAGGACACACCAATGATGCTGAATGCCCGCACGAAGATGTCGGCGGGTTTACCGTGCAATTGTGCGGAGAACACACCCAGCGGAATCCCGATACTAACGGCGATAATCAGCGAAACCAGCAATAATTCCCCCGTCGCCGCCAGCCGTGAGCTAATCTCTGTGGTGACGGGTCGGCGGGTCGCCAATGAATCACCGAGGTCGCCCTGTAACAAATCGCCCAGATAACGCGCATATTGTTGTGGAATAGGATCGTTAAGACCGAGTTCTTCGTTTGCGGCTTCAACTTGTTCCGGGCGTGCTCGTGCGCCAAGATAGAGTGCGGCGGGGTTCGATGGCACGATACGCGTGAGCGTGAACGTGACCACCGTCATCCCTAGCAGGACGACAAGCGATAGAAATAACCGTCGGATTGTGTATTCGAGCTTCTGCACACTGTCATCCTAAACTATTTATGTTGCCAGAAATTATGCCGGTCTTTGGTCGTAAGGGACGACCCGATAGGTCGATCTCGCAGTACATTCTCATGTGGGGGCAGATACTTTCAATAGTGATCCGCCCGCACGTGAGGGACTACATTAAACAAAAATCCACCGATTATTGCGCGACTGAGATGTCATAGAAATTGATGGAGAACGGATAGTTCAAATTATAGTCGAACCCGCTCAGGTAAGTTGGCACGGCGTACCATGTGCTGGTATCCATAAAGAACAAACCCGGAGCTTCTTCGACCATCAAGGTCTGTGCTTCAGTGTAAAGGGCTTGCGCCGCGTCTAAATCTGTACCAGAAACCAGACCGGCTTCATCAATCAGACCATCAAAGGTTTCGTTCGCCCAGTAGCTGAGGTTAAAGAAGGGGACTTCGCTACTACGGAACAGTGACCATAAATTGTCTGCACCGGCATCACTATATGTGGGCCAGTAGAGTACAAGGAATACATCCTGTGCGTTGGGCGGGTCAGCCTTGGCTTCTTCCCATTGTTGCCCGAACAGAATACCTTCGATGGTGACCTCAATGCCGAGCGCTTCTTCCCATGCATCTTTGATTAACGGTGCCATGATTTCTTCGATGGCGTTTTCCGCCGCATAAGTCAGGCGTAAGGACACGGTTGAGGGGTCAACGCCGGATTCTTCCAGCAATGCCTGTGCCTGTTCGACATCATAAGTATATTGTGGCACTTGATCGCTAAACGGGAACACGCCCTGTGGCACCGCGCCGAATGACTGTGTTGCCAGACCTTCTGCCGCAACGTCAATAATTTGTTGATACGGTGTGGCGTAGGACAGTGCCTGACGGAACGTCACATTGTCCAGTGGTGGACGCAACACGTTCAGATAACCCAGATAATTGAACAGGGTTGCTTCGGTCTCTACGGTGTAATTAGGATCATCCGCAAATGATTGAAAGCTGGACGGCGGTAAGCGCAATGCCAGATCAACCTCACCACCACGCAACAATTGTTCTTGTGTCACATCATCAGCAACAATGCTGACCTGTACGATATCAAATTGGCTGTCATCCCAACCACCCCAATAGGCTTCGTGCGCCATCAAAATCACTTCAGCATCCGGTGTATATTCGGAAAGCATGTAGGGACCTGTACCAGAAGCCACACCGTTATCAAAGTAGGTGGGGTCGGCTTCATAGGCATCGAGCGCTGTCGGGCTAATAATCCATGCGCCATAGGTTGAGCCTGCAACCAGGAGCAACGGTGCCGGATAAGATAGGTTAAATTGTACGGTCAGGTCGTCAACCGCTTCTACGGTATCCAACGGGAACCAGATAAAGCCAGCCCCGCCGATCTCGCGGGCAAGGTTTACAGAGCGCACAACTGCATCAGCGGTCAACGGTGCGCCATCGTGGAAGGTCACACCTTCGCGCAGATTGAACGTCCATGTCAGACCATCCTCGCTGGTTTCCCATGATGTGGCTAACGCCGGTGAAAATTCTTCTTCGGCATCCGGTGCGTTGACGACAACCAGCGTTTCATAGATGTTTGCCATATACAACGCTTCTGTAGAAAAGGACACCGCCGGGTTCCATGTCGTGACACCCGCAGTAGAGGCGACACTCAAAACCTGTGTGTCCTGTGCGAAACTGCTCCCTGCGACAATCAGCAATGAACTGAGCGCAAGCAATAGCGTAAATAGACGCTTCATGGTATCTTTACCTCACTATTATGAACGAAATTTCCACCCACCGGTAATCATACCCTGTGATTTGCACAGAATATTCGCAACATACTGACAAATGGGTGATTCTATTCTTCTCAAGACGAAATATCTGGTGCCCCAACGAAGCGCCACACATCTGTCGCGCGGTGGTCTTGTCGCGCAAATCTGTGATACGCACAATCCACAACACGTACTCCTAGTTGCGCCTGCTGGCTACGGTAAAACCACCGTCCTCACAGAAGTTGCAGAAACCACCCCTGACCCACTTATCTGGATTCACCTTGACGATGGTGACAACGACCCCGCGACCTTCATCGCCTACTTGATCGAAGGCTTACGGCGACAATTGGGGGATTTCCCATTTACCGTGCCACAGGAAGATAACATCGCGCCGGATCGTCTGTTGGTGATTTTGCTCAATCATCTATTAGAACATGCAACATCGGCGTGGATGCTCATTCTTGATGATTATCATGTGATCCATAACCCGCTTGTTCACCAACTGCTGACCACATTTATCGAAAATCTGCCGCCAGACATGCGCGTGGTAATCGCAAGCCGGATTACGCCCGTTTTACCGTTGTCTCG
>DAOTXB010000236.1:0-6009 GCA_034435575.1 Anaerolineae bacterium | reverse complement strand
AATTTTGCCATTGTTTTATAAATGACCATATCAAGGGCTGGGTTGCCAATCATATGGACCTGAGACAGTGCCGGTATAGGCTCATTAAGATGCTTGAGCAAAACTGATAATGTGCCATCGTCAGAAAATGGTGGCTTCCCCGCGATCATCTCATATAGAATAACGCCTAAGGCATATAAATCGCTCCGGCTGTCAATAGGCTCGCCAGTGGCTTGTTCTGGTGACATATAGGTCGGTGTACCGACTGTAAGCCCTTCTTGGGTCAGTCGACTTCCTTGAGCTATTTTCGCAATACCAAAGTCGGTCAGTACTGCGTCATTACGTTCATTAAACATGATATTCGCGGGCTTAACATCCCGATGTACCGCGCCAAGTTTATGTGCATAATTGAGCGCACTACAAAGATTTTCCATGATCTTGAGTATTTCGTCTTCAGAAAGACGAGAACTTTGCTCAGTCAGGGTCTCTAAGCGGTCTTGCAAGGTCGGTCCTGATAGAAAGGACATGACCATATAATAAATTCGTGCACCATCGCGATTGAAAGAGTCAAAATCATAAACCTGTACAATGTTCGGATGGTTGAGACCTGCTACAAATTTCGCCTCTTGCTCAAAACGCTCCTTAAATGTGAAATCATCGGAAAGATGCTCATGCAATATTTTGATTGCCACATCGCGATCTAAGTTTGTATCATATGCTTTAAACACACGAGCGGTGCCGCCTGTGCCTAATCTTTCCTTTATTTCGTAACGCCCACTCCCAATTTTGACATTGAGAAGTGTGTTCGTAATGTTTTCCATGCTTTTATTCTCGCAAAGTGAATATACGCAAATGATAAAACGAATCAATTACAGTTAACTTACATTATAGCTGTTTCTACCTTAATACTAATTAAATATTTCTTTGAGGCTTGTTTGTTGCGCGTTGCTTTTCTGTATGTTGATTATGTATGTGGGATCATGAAAGGAAGATTTGCAAATTCACTAGCACTTTTCGTGTGGCTATTGGTCGCTGTTTTATACAAATTCTCATGAAAGGATAGGGCACGTCTACAAATTTGTGTTATCAGCACAATATTGTGATTACTGATATACTGATTTTAACGACATTTTCAGCAAGGGATCGTACGATGTCGGCGAAAAACATCAGCCGAAATGAACGCTTGGAGCGTATTGAACACCTCCTCGTCGATAATCCATCGGGGCTACGTGCTGTAGAATTAGCGCGGCGTTGTGAGGTGGATCGACGTACGATTTACCGCGATATTGCGTTATTAACCGATAATGGAAATGGCTTGCCGATATATCAAAAAAATGGGCGTTTCTTTATAAATCGGGATTATTATCAGGCGACGATTCGTTTAAATCAACATGAATCGCTGGCAGTCTTTATGGCGTTGCGGGTGTTGATGCATCATAGCGAACAACATAACCCTTATGTGCTTTCTGTACTGAAGCGGTTGGGAGAGGTATTGCCGGAATTGCCCGGAAAACACGTCCAAGCATTAACGCAAACGATGCGTAATGTTCCGGTTGACCGTGGATTTGTCAGTGTATTGGACACTGTCACGCGGGCATGGAGCGATCAACGGATAGTCAAGCTATGGTATAGCTCTTCAAAACGCGAAACAGTCGCCCGCGATTTCGCGATTTACTTCATTGAATTAACCCCGGCGGGTGAAATCTACTTAGTTGGATTTGATTCGCTTTCTGAGCGTGTTCGTGCATTTAAACTATGGCGCGTGATGCGTGCGCGTATATTGCGCCCGAGTTATCAGATTCCTGCACAATTTAACGCTGAACAATTTCTTTCTAATGCATGGGGCGAAGTGAAAGATAATGACGATACCTCGACGACTGTGACAGAAATATTGCTTCGAGTCTCCACAGAAATTATTCCCTCGATTAGTCAGCAGGTCTGGCATCCATCTCAACGTATAGAACGACAAGATGATGGCTTTGCATTAGTGACCCTTCACCTTTCCGATTGGCGATCAATGTTGCCATGGATTCGGTCATGGGGTGTGCAAATTGAAGTGCTTAAGCCGATTGCATTGCGTAAAGCGCTGGCGCGTGAGGCTTTGTCTATCGCAGAGATGTATATTGAAGTACAGCAGGTCACCTGAGTTTCCCCTGATGACCTGCCTATAAGGTTCTGATCGTGAATACAATTTAGCGGTAAGTTTATGGCTCTTGCGTAGCTTCTGGCTCATCGGTCATTGGCACACTGCCATTGGATTGTTGAATGGACATATAAGCAGGTCGCTGTTCACCATCTGGATTGACGACACTGCTGTAGCACGCTTCCACTCGATATGTTAATCCTTGACATCCATTGAGATTATCCAAGAACATGGGTCCAACATAACCGAGCGAAGCACCAATTTCAAAAGCGCGTGGGATATAGATAGCTTGCTCGCTCAGGCTAGTGTATGTCACAAAAATATTGGCTTCGGTGGGGAAGTCAGTATCTTGACTGGTACCCCAACCGAATTTTGTGATCCATAGCGGGCGCGTGTCTCCATTGTTGGTCATGATGTCACGGTATGCGGTGATTGTCTCAAGAAAATAGAAACTGGGGCTTTCAAAATGAGTTTCAACGCCCGGAACCGCATCACAGCAAGTTGCGTCCGGTGGATTTGCCCAACCGAGTGGATGCGCGGCGATGGCATCGGACACTGCCTGTACACCGGTATTGTATAATCCCTGCAAAAATACTTGATCAGCAATCGCGTTAACCCCATCATTGAATCCGGTTGGTGCTAATCCGGCTGTAATCACGCCGGCATTCGGGTCAGCCGTTTTCACCGCGTTGAACGCAATTTCTAACAGATCAATATATTCAGTTTCACACATGCCTGTTGTGATTACGGGCGTTGCCTCAGACCCGGCATTGATCTGGCAACTCCAATTACGACGAATATTTGGCTCATCCCAGATCTGATAGGCATCTACTCTACCAATGAAGTTTTCGGCAAGTGTGGTCATAAACGTTCCGAAAGTATTGAGATCGGCAGGCGGTGCATTTTCGTTTAAGGGTTCACCTTCGATTTGCTCGCGTGCCCAATCGGGCGCATTTGTCACGGTGAACAAGACATTGATACCATTCATGTTCATGTCATTTACAAACGTTTCAAGTTCATCAAAGACATATTCGCCTTGTACCGCTTCGACATCACGCCATTCAACCCGCACTTTGACCCAATCCATGCCAAGTTCTGTTACCTGTTGTGCAAGTTCTACAGAGTCTTGTCCGAAAACGAAAGTTTCTATGCCATAGCCAAAATTAGCGTCCGGCACCTGAACCGGCACAATGGTTGGCTCAATGTCTACCTGTTCCGTCACTTCTGTTGAGGGTATCTCTTGTGTTACTTCTGCGGATGTATCAGTTGTGATTTGTTCAGGCTCAGGCGTGGCTGTCGGGATATTGACCGTACCATTTTGATCGTTGACCGTGTCAAGCGCTGTGTCGATAGCATTGGTCGGTGTGCTTTCAACTAGTGGCGCATTTGGATCGGGAACGATCAATTGTTGACCTGTGAAAATCACATTTGAGTTAGTCAGGTTATTGAGGGTTTGTAGTTCTGTAACGGTTGTGCCGAAGCGAACGGCTATCCTGAAAAGCGTATCGCCAGATTGTACAATGTAAGTCATTGTTGGCGATGGCGATGGTGTGGGTTCAGGGTTTATTGCTGAGTCTTGTGTTCCCGGAATAGTTAGCACCTGTCCGGGGAAGATCTGTCGTGGGTTGGTGATTCCGTTTGCTGTCGCAAGTTCTGCTGTGGTTGTGCCAAAGCGAACAGCAATTCTAAAAAGGGTGTCGCCAGATTGCACAACATAGGTTTCTTCTACACTTATTACCTCTGGCGCGGGTAACGGGATACTTTCAGTGGATTCTGGGGTGGGTTGTATGGTGTCATCGTTGCTTTGTCCGTTGATTGTTGCTGGCAGTGCAACAAGCATTATCAATAATACGCCGACGTGGCGTAAAATGCGTATTGAACGCATATTGTCGCTCCTTAGAATGTTTGTATTTTGCAAGCTCATATTTACCGAATGTTACACCTGATGACAGAGTCGCGCCACACCATTCATGCTATAATTGCCGTTGTTGGGAAATAAGGTGAGCCTTTAATGACTGCTAAGTACCGTCTTGTTTTGCTCAGTCTATTCTTTGTAATAAATGTATTCGTGTTATCCCCGCCCACAAATGCGCAAGCGCGTTCAGTTTATTGGGAGCAGTGGGATGTATTTATCAACAATGTCGATACATCTGAAAACAAGTTTGATGTGCGTTACGAGTATGATGTCTTTTTTACTGGCACATTCACGTTTGGATCAATCGTTGTAGAAGATAGTCGCCTGACAAGTTTGGAAAATATCCGCATCAGTGAAAATGGTCGGGCACTGTCAGTCGGTTGTCAAGAACAACCGGGGACATTTTGTGTCTCGCAAGTTCAAGAAGGCATTTCTCTGCGATATATGTTTTTCCAACCCATTACGAATGGTAATCAACAGTTCACTATTTCATATACTGTAAATGGCGCATTACGGGTGTATGAAGACGGTGACCAACTATGGTGGTCGGCTATTCCCGAAGAGCACTTTGGCTTTCCAATTCGGAACAGTGTTGTTACGGTTGAATTACCGGACGGTTACGCACCACGATCTGGCATTGATCCTGTAGAAACTTATGGTGTGCCGGCAGAGGTAAGCGTGGATGGTCGGATTGTGCGCGCAACCGCAACACGTGTCGTTGGCGGTAATGAGTCATTCGAAATCCGTGTGCAGTATCCGCATGATCCGAATGCAAGCCCACCTTTGTGGCAGTCATCTTTTGATGATCGTCGTGCGTTTGAGCAAAATGTACTTCCATTTTTAAATATTGGCTCCATCGCACTTTCACTATTGATCTTGATAGGTTTTCCGTTTGGCACGTATGCTTATTGGAATAGGCGAGGGCGTGACCCGGAAATTGGTCCTGTGCCGGAATATTTGAGTGAGCCACCTTCAGATTTGCGCCCGGCGGTTATCGGTACATTGATTGATGAACGGGCAGATGTGCATGATATTGTGTCGATATTTGTTGATCTGGCTCAACGTGGATATATGGTATTTGAAGAAACTCGTACTGAAGGCTTATTGTTTGGTATGGGTGCGAAAACCACATTTACATTTAAGCGTACTGACAAACCAATTGATGATCTGCACGAATTTGAAAAGCAGGCGATGCGTAAAGTGTTTACAAGCCAAAACCAAAAAGTGCGTGATCTTGATGACCTGAAAAACGAGTTTTACAAAATAATTGGAGATTTACAGAATAAACTATATGATGCGTTGTATGATCGTGGATTTGTTGATACGAGACCCAAAACGACACGGACGATATGGCAATTCATCGCTCGTAGTGGTGTGATTGTGGCATTGGTGATCGGCACGTTTAGTTTTTCATTGATTGAAACAGTTGGCGCGATGGTTTTGTGTGTTCCATTTGCGTTAGGCGTTGCTTCTCTTATTATGCTTATATTTGCCAATTTCATGCCACGTAAGACGTATAAGGGTGCAGTAGAGGCGGCAAAATGGCGTGCATTTAAGCATTATCTTGAGAATTTAAAAAAATATGCGGATGTCGATGAAGCGGCAACGCGATTTGATGAATTTTTGCCGTACGCTGTTGCGTTTGGCATGGAACGGCAATGGATCAACCACTTTAAAGATAGTAAACATGCACGGATACCGATGTGGTATTTTCCGACTTATCAGGGTGGGAGGTATAGCGGAGGCTATCGTGCAGGTACGCCTGTCAGCCAAAATATCCCTTTGCCATCGGTTAATGATGTACTCCCCGGTGATCTGGCACGTGCTGGTGGGGGGGCAGGCGGACTAGATACAATGTCACAGGGCATGTCTGGTGGTCTAAACTCAATATCAGATGGGCTTACATCAATGCTTGATTCGGCTGGTCGCACATTTACGAGTGCGCCATCCAATAGCAGTGGTGGTGGCTTTA
>DAOTXB010000235.1:0-7077 GCA_034435575.1 Anaerolineae bacterium | reverse complement strand
GCCGAGTTCTGCGGTTAATGGCTGAACATTGACCGTGTAACTATTGTAGTCATCCTCAGTGGTTACACCGTTATTGGGCGTTGAGTCAGGATCAGACTGATCTACAGCAGTGATTTCGCGCCAACGGCTAACGGTTGTCCCTGCCGCTGATGGTTCAACGGTCAGGTTGATTGTCAATGTAGCGGTTTCACCGTTCAAAAGTGTGGGAATCGTCCAGATGCCACCTGCCGATGTACCGTGCGTGACAGTCGTAGAATTGACGGTGCCCAGCGCGCCAGAACCGAAGCTATCGCCAAGTACGATATTGGTTGCGTCGAGTGGTCCGTTATTGACGATTTCTACGGTTGCGATGATCGTCTCGCCAACCGCAGGGTTTAAATTATTGAATGTGAACGTCGTAAACTCAAGGTCTGCGGTAGTGGCTGTTACCGTGATGTTCGCACTCGCCGTGTTATTACCTGCTGAGTTATCCGTCTCGTTCGCGCTGACGGTGGCGGTATTGGTGATGGTCGTGCCACCTGTTCCAGCATCTACCGTTGCCTGAATCGTCAGTGTTGCACCTGCACCGTTGCTGAGATTACCAATATCCCATACACCAGTCCCCGGCGTATATGTGCCTGTAGACACAAGATGGTTAACATAAGTCACACCAGTTGGGAGTGAATCATTCACCTGTACGCCTGTTGCGTCATTTGGACCGTTATTCGTCACCGTGACGGTATAATTGATTGTATCGCTCACGTTCGGGGTGCTGTTATCAACACCTTTTGTGACGGCAACATCTGCGTTGATCGGCTGAACGTTGACCACATAACTATTGTAATCGTCCTCGCTTGTTACCCCATTGTTCGGCGTTGAGTCGGGATCGGTTTGGTCGGATGCACTAATTTCGCGTGAACGGCTAATCGTCACGCCCGCATTCCCTGCGTCAACTGTTACAGAGCGGGTCAGTGTTGCTGTTTCGCCACTTAACAAGATCGGTATTTGCCACTCTGCGCCTACAAACGAACCGTGTGATATTGTAGGTGCATTATACGTGCCCACTGACCCCGTCCCAACACTGTTATCTAACACAATATTGGTTGCCGTCGAAGGTCCGTTATTCACAATCTGCATCGTTTGCGTGATCGTTTGACCAACAGCGGGGTTGAGATCATCGAATGTGAACGTCGTAAACGCAAGGTCTGCTTGTGGTGCCACTACCGTGATCGTCACACTCGCGGATGAATTATTATTCGCAACATTCGGGTCAACCTCAGCACCACTGACCGTAGCGGTGTTGTTGGCAGTACCAGCATTAATTGCCTGAACTGTGACAACAGCCGTGACGGTACTCCCACTTGCAATCGTACCGAGCGAGCACGTTAAATTTTGCCCGACGGCGCTACATTGTGCAGACCCTACAAATGTGACCTGTGCTGGCAATGTATCGGTCAATGTGACACTGGTCGCTGGGTCTGGTCCATTGTTGGTCACGTTGAACGTATAATTGAAGCTATCGGAAATGGCGACGGTTGTCGCTGATGCGGTTTTGTTTAGGTTAAGATCTGCCTGTGGGGCAGGGGCAACGACGTTTACCGTTAAACTATCCGAATCATTGGCAGGGTTTGAATCCGCGATGGTGGATGAGGTAATCGAACCGCTAACGGGTTGGGTTGTGTTTGCCGCCGCGTTGTCTGCGATCATTTGAATGGTCAACGAACGTGAACCGCCAACAACCAGCGAACCCACCGCCCAGCCACCTGTACCCGGTGTAAATGAACCACCACCATTATCGCTCACATAGACAAGACCAGAAGGCAACGATAGGAACATCGTAATTGCGTTGGCGGTACTACTGCCATTATTGGTCACGGTGAAGGTCAACCCGTTGATGGATTGTCCTGCGATGGGGTTAGCATTACCGACGGCGACTGAAACCCCTAAATCATCGGGTGGTGGCTGTGGATTAACGACGATTGTTGTGTTGTAAGTGGTACTCCCGCCGGGTCCTGTTACCGTCAACGAAACCACATAACTACCGGGCGCACTATAGGTATACGGGAAGGGCGTAGCGCTGGTACTTGTGCCTACACCGTCACCAAAATTCCAGAAATAACTGGTAATTGTTCCGCTGGATTGATTTGTAAAACTTGCCGTTGCGGGCACAACATTGCTGGTGAGCGCATATGAGAACAGCGCCTGTGGTGCGGCTGGCGTATTTGTCGGTATCGGCGTAAATGTCGGTGTTGTGGTTGATGTCGACGTTGCCGTGTTCGTCGCTGTGGCGGTATTGGTCGCCGTCGAAGTAGGCGTTGTCGTAAGCGTAGATGTTGCTGTCGCAGTATTAGTATTGGTGGCTGTTGCTGTCGTCGTTGCCGTCACAGACGATGTGACAGTCGCGGTATTGGTCGCCGTTTGGGTAAGTGTTTGTGTCAATGTACCCGTTGGTGTAACAGTCGGCGTGAGTGTCACGGTTGCGGTGTCCGTCTGGGTCGCCGTGGCTGTTTCTGTTGCCGTCACTGTAGGCGTTACGGGCGTTGGCGAAAAAGTTGGTTCGCTGGTTGGGGAAGGATCATCCGTAGGCGACGATTCACTCGTCGGTGTATTTTGTGCGGTCAATGTTAGCGCATTTGTCGGTAAGTCGGCAACACTCGTCGCATCACCATCCGGTGCATCATCGACAACCGCTTCCTCGGTGTTGAGCACGGCAACCCGTGTGCTGAGTGCCGGTAAGGTAATTCGTTGATCGCGAACAACTTCGGTCAAAATTGCTGAATCTACGGGTGCAAAGCGTTCCGGTGTCCATTGACTATAATCAGCAGTTTGCAATGCGGCGACATCACGGGGTAACCCAACAGGTTGTGCGAAAGACAACCCCAATTGTGATGCACAAAACATCATGCCACAGAGCAAAGGCAATAAGGGGATAAGAATAACCCAACGCCGTCTGCGCTTTTCTTGCTCATTATCGTGTTCGGGTTCTAGGTAAAATTCGCGCTCGTCCACCGCTATATGCCTTCGTCAATGTCTTTGGGGAGCGTAATCGTGACGAGTGTGCCCTTGCCGGGTTGGCTTTGTAGCACAATCTTACCGCGATGTCGGTCTACAATTTCTTTGGCAACATAGAGTCCTAAGCCCATCCCACGCGAATCCGTCGGACCAGCATCCGCCGATTTCCCGCGATAGAGTCGCTCAAAGACACGATCTTGCTCATCAGGGTCTATTCCCACGCCGGTGTCGTAAATGGCAACCTGTACGGAATCATCATGTTCGTATAGCGCGACCTCCACCTCACCACCGGGCAGGGTATAGTAAAACGCATTACGGAAAACATTTTCGATCACCTGATACAAACGGTTCGAGTCGCCCATCACTAGCACCGCTTCGTCAGACGCGGGTAGACGTACAGTGATCTCTCTTTCGACGACGGCATCTTGATGATGCGCGAATACCCGCTCTATCAGCGCGTTCAAATTCACTTCTTCGACATCTAACACCAGACGATTTGCCAGAATCGCGCTAACTTCTACCACTTGATCGACAATATCGCCTAATAGGGTCATTTGTTGGAGCGATTTTCCAATATATTCTGAGGCGGTATCCGGTTTCGCGGCGATAGTCATCTTAGATAATTCAATGAACCCGCGTGATGCGGCGAGTGGGGTACGTAATTCATGCGAAAGTTGTGCGATGATCTCATCTTTGAGCTTTTCCGCAAGGATCAAATCTGTAATATCGTGGAAGACGAACACATGACCCACATAATTCCCTGATTCAAGATGCACCGGCGTAGCAAGCACGTTGTAATAGCGCTGTAAAATTTTCTGCATCTGTGTGGTGTTATAATTTTGTGGTCGAGAGGCGATATTACCAAAGACTCTAATCGATTCTTCGTTATCGAGCATTTGCCCAATAAGTTGTGAAGCCGCATGATTATGCATGATAATCTTGCGATTTTCGTCCATCACGATCACGCTATCTGTAATACTCCCTAAAACAGCATCACGTTGGGCGGTTTCCTCTAACTGTTGCCGATAGAGTGCGTTAATTTCTTCATTTCTGGCGACGAGTGTATCCGTCATAACGTCAAAGGATAGGGCAAGCTCGCCAAGTTCGTCTGAATTTTGGAGATTGACCCGTTGAGTCAGATCACCGCTTCGGATGGCGCGGGTGGTATCCACCATCTTAAAAATCGGGCTGATAATAGACCGGGCAACCCACAGTCCCACCAGCGTAATGGCAATGGTCACAAACGAAAACAGCGCGATAAACGAGTTACGGCTCACGCTGATTTGATCTGTGACGAAATCCACCGCAAAGGCAACAGACAGTGTCCCAAATTGTGACCCTCTTACGGCGAAGGGGACGAACAACAACTGATAGTTAAACGTCGAGATTGTGATGTCCTCTAAGGGCGAGAAACTTTCCTGCGTTTCTAAAGCGACAGTGGCTGAATTCGCTTCTTGCAAAAGCGTTAGGCGTTCTGTGTCGTTGAGTTCAGAGAAGGTTGTCCCCATGATACGATCATTAAAGGAGAAGATGCTGATATTGGATAACGCTAGAGTCCCTAACCGTTGGGTCAAATCCACCAGAGGGATGCCAACCATAGCACCACCGATGATCTCATCATTTTCACGAACGGGGGCGATGATGTAGAGCGAAATCCCACGATCAACCTCAATCAGTTCAACAAACTTATCACCCTGTTCATCAAAAACACCGTCTAAGATAAATTCAACGCCAGACCACGCGGTGGTATTGAGTGGATCACCCGTAGTGTACCCGCCGGGGGAGTCGACCAATCTAAATACTTGTTCGCCAGACCCATCAAAAAGCACAAGGTCGCTGAGACTTTCGTTGAGGAAAATACCGCTTAAGAGGTCTTCCAGTCGGTCGACGTCGCTACTTTCAATTGCCTCGCTCACACCTTCGGTAAATGCAACCAGACGCAACACAGAAAGGGTTTGCTGTTCATAATCGACAATAGCATCTTGAACGGTCTGTGCGCTCCCTAGTAGCTGGTTGTTGAGGCGTTCCTGAATGCTCCCCGCGACCAAACGCGTAACGACAAACACCGCCACGATTGCGACGAATGACAAAACCAGCAAGAACGGAAATACAATTCTTACGTTGATTTTGGGATAATAGATTTTTGAGAGACGATTCGCTATAGCTGACATTGATTCGCGTATTATTTTAATTTGAACTATATTGATACCATCTTGCTTTACTTCATTATACACTGTAAGTGTATAATTTATGTCTGGTTTGTATCTTAAGCAAACTGTCTCATAACGATTCATAAATTATTCGCAAATTATTAAGTATCTTTAGATGCAAATTCGCAATATACTGTAATAAATTTGCGCTTGCCAATACAAGGATACTAACATAATAATGATGGAGATGACGGAACGTGCCAACCTGGGAGTACGTATGAAACATCTGTTACTGCTCGAAGACGAATTACCCTTGCGAGAGATCTTTCGCATTACAATCGAGATGCTTGATCGTAAGATTAAATTACATGAATTTGGAAAAGCAGATGATGCGGTTCCATTTATAAAAGAACGCTGGGAAGATATTAATTTATATGTGCTAGATATTCGTGTTCCCGGCGACCTTGATGGGTTTGGACTAGCGAAAGAAATACGTTCAGTGGACAAAGATACCCCCATAATTTTAACGTCTGCGTTCGCAAAACCGCCTAAAACGGAACTTGATGAATATAATATCAAATGGATGGCAAAACCGTGGCATTTGATGGAAATACCCGACAAAATCGTCCCGTTGATGTCTGATGACGCAAAGGATGAGGTCAAAGACGATACAGAAACTGACTGAGACTATAATTTTCAGCATAGATCGATAAAAGTACACATGCATTCGGCTAAAGGGCATTTTTATGATGTCGATTATTCCCCTTTCTTTAACCGAAGACGCAACGCGCCGAACAACTTACCTTTATGTTGTTTAGTGCAACCTATGAACACTGTAATCAGTTCAGAACACCCCTATATTGAAAGCCAACACACGCGACGGCTACACACCTCAGGTTGAAGACATCATGTCATTTCTCAAGGCATAATCCAAACTAACGCTTAGGCAAAAACTGATAAAATTCGCGTAACTAGAAAAACGGTTTCACCTATGAGGGCACCTTGCGAAAACGCAAAATGATGCGGGGTGATTATGTCAATTCATTGCAATTTGGCTTATTAAAAATCAATGACGATTTGATGATATACTCCAAACATATAATGAGAACTAAATGTTATTTACCTTAATTCGTAAACGAGGTCATTTGTAGTATCGTAATTGTATGAAAGTGGGGGGGGTAAAATGGGATATCAATTAAGCTGGCTCGTAGAAGATCGGGTGATGTTTTGCTATGTATCGGGTGTAATGACACGCGACGATATGGTATTATTGATTGATGATGTTGCTACTAGGATACGCAATGGTAAGCCCCCTGTTCATTACATTGGTGACTCCACTCAACTCGAAAAATTAGACCTCACGGTACGGGATATTCACCTGTTATTTAGATTTATTCGTCGCCCACCAGAATCGGGTTGGAACCTTGATGTTACTACCAATCGCTTTACCCGTTTCGTTGGCGGAATTGCCAGTCACCTGGCGGGAATCCGCTATCGTCAAATGAATTCGATTGAAGACGCGATCACCTATCTACAACAGGCTGATCTAACACTGCCAGAAATTCCCATGCCCCATCCAACCGACGCATCACCTACTTCAGCCTAAACCATCTCAATCATGCATTAACGCTAGACTTTCCTTATAATAACTGTGTATAGTGCCCTACCAAGCAAGGAGAGATTTAATGGATGCTCAAGAACAGGCAGTTGCTGAAGGCATTTTATTCACAGATTTATATCAACTGACGATGGCGCAGTTGTACTTCCGGCAAGGGTTGCATGAGCGCACCGGACAATTTGACCATTTCTTCCGCAGTTACCCCGATTATGGCACACATCAGGCGGGATATTGTATCAATGCCGGTCTAGAATGGCTGGTTGATTGGATGCAGACCGCGCACTTCGGCGATGACGAGATTAGCTACTTAAAGACCCA
>DAOTXB010000234.1:0-1966 GCA_034435575.1 Anaerolineae bacterium | reverse complement strand
CGTTGCCCGCGATCATAAACGAGCATTGAATAATGATAAAGGGCTAAACACAGGCGGGATGGGTGCATTTAGTCCTGTACCGGATGTGACACCGGAACAGCTTAATGAGATTGCACGCACGGTAATTCAGCCGGTTATTGATGGTATGAAAGCGCGGGGAATCCCATATAAAGGGGTATTATATGCTGGCTTGATGCTCACGCCGGATGGTGCGCGGACACTAGAGTATAATTGCCGATTTGGTGACCCTGAAACTCAGGTGATTTTGCCCCGTTTACAAACTGATCTGGCGCGTATTATGCTAGCATGTATCGAGGGCACGCTCGATCAAATTGATCTGGAATGGTCGGATGATGCTTGTGCGACTGTGGTAGTAGCGTCACCGGGGTATCCTGCATCCTATCCCAAAGGGTTAGCAATTAGCGGTCTGGATGCCGTTCAGGATGCGATGGTGTTCCACGCGGGAACAGCATACAAAGACGGTCAGATTGTGACGTCTGGCGGACGAGTGATGGCGGTTAGTGCGCTAGGGGCGACGATGGATTCTGCCCTGACAACTGCTTACGATGAACTGGCACATATCAATTTCGACGGTATGCATTATCGTACTGATATTGGTCGGACATAAGCCTTATGCAACGGGTGGTTATTGTAGGTACAACCGGTAGTGGTAAATCCACATTGGGACGTATCTTAGCAGATCATCTCATCGTGCCACATATTGAATTAGATGGATTATTCTGGCAACAACCAGATTGGCAAAAGCCAGATAGAGATGTATTTGCAGAGCGTGTTCGTCAAGCATTATCATCTGATGAATGGGTTGTGGACGGTAATTACTCTGGCGTAAGGGAAATAGTCTGGAGTCGTGCAGATACGCTTATCTGGCTTGACTATCCTTATCGTATTATTTATCCACGCCTTTTTTTACGGACAATAAAGCGGGCACGAACCCATGAAAACCTGTGGAAATCCGGTAATTATGAGTCATTTCGTACACAATTTCTAAGCCGTGATTCGCTCTTTTTCTGGGCGATAAAAAGTAAGCGAAAACAACGTAAGGTTTATCCTGATGAGCTAGCACGCCCGATGTACCAGCATTTGCAGGTGCATATTTTCAAACACCCAAACAAAACCGAAAAATGGCTAAAGTCGATTACATAAATAGGTGATTCATGCAAAGACAGTTAATCTCTAGTGGTGCAAAATGGGAAGACATCGTCGGCTATTCACGGGCGGTGCGAGTGGGACAATTTATCGTTGTTGCTGGCACAACTGCCACTGATACTAATGGGGATGTTATTGGCATTGACGACCCCTACACACAGGCAAAGTATATCTTTACGAAAATTGAAACAGCCTTAAAAGAAGCCGGTGCATCGCTTGATCATGTTGTCCGTACACGCATGTTTGTGGTCAATGTGACAGATTGGGAGCAAATCGGTAGAGCACATGGTGAGTTTTTCGTTGATATTCGCCCTGCTTCTACATTAGTTGAAGTAAGCGGGTTGATTGATCCTCAAATGCTGGTTGAAATTGAAGTGGAGGCAATTATCCATGAGTGATGCCTATAGTGAAGCTGGAGTAGATATTGGGGCAGGCAGTAAAGCCACTCGATTGATGAAAGATGCGGTGACTGCTACTTATGGCTCGGAAGTGCTTTCAGAAACAGGGTCATTTGGTGGGTTGTATTCTGCGATGGCGTTGAAAGTGATGGATGAACCGATACTGGTCGCTTCTACAGATGGGGTCGGCACTAAAACGATGGTTGCGGCGAAGATGGGGCAGTGGGGCACTATCGGACAGGATTTAGTTAACCATTGCGTCAATGATATTCTGGTGCAGGGGGCTAAACCATTATTTTTTTTGGATTATGTTGCGTCCTCAAAACTCGATCCGGAACAAATTGCGGCGGTTGTTGTTGGTTGTGCGACAGCATGTAAGGCTTTAGGTGTAGCATTGCTTG
>DAOTXB010000233.1:0-5559 GCA_034435575.1 Anaerolineae bacterium | reverse complement strand
CGTCCACGTACCTCTTTAATTAAAGGGCTGTCAAGATCACTCAGACTCTCAAACAAATAATCGCCGACTTCGCGCACATGCGCTAAAAATTCCGGATGACTTATTCGAGCAATCACTTCTTTTGCAACGGCGGTTATCAGAGGTCCGCCCGCAAATGTTGACCCATGATCGCCCGGTTCAATCGCAGAACCGACCTTGTCATTTACAAGTACCGCACCAATCGGCAAACCAGCCGCTAAAGGCTTTGCTACTGCCATAATATCCGGCGCAACACCATAAGGTTCGTGTCCCCAGAGCGTGCCGGTACGCCCAACACCACACTGCACTTCATCAAAAATCAGCACGGCATCGTTTTCATCGCAAAGCTGTCGTAACTCCTGCATAAATGAAATATCCGCGACGTTAACACCGCCCTCGCCTTGCACAGGCTCAATAATAACGGCGGCAGTTGTCTCCTCTTTGATGAGTGATTTCACACTCTCAATATCGTTAAATGTTGCCAACAGCACCCCCGGCATCATCGGTGCAAACGGCTTCTGATATTTCTCACGCGGAGTCATGGCTAATGATCCCATCGTGCGTCCATGAAACCCATTAGTAAAGGTGATAATTTCATTTTTATCCGGCAAATTGTTGTTATGCGCCACTTTACGTGCAAATTTTAGCGCGGCTTCATTAGCTTCGGTGCCACTATTACAGAAAAAAACTTGATCCGCAAAAGAAAGTTCACATAGCAAATTCGCTAACTCCACATGCGGCACGGTATGGTAAAGATTTGAAACATGGGTTAAGCCAGTGGTCAATTGCTGGTTGATGACTCGTTCAATACCTTCATCCTTGTAGCCCAGCGCATTTACCGCAATTCCAGAAACCCAGTCAATATAGGATTTGCCCTCAGAGTCGTACAAATAGACACCCTCGCCATGAACAAGCACAAACGGTGCACGTTTGTACGTACCTACAACATAATTCTTTTCCCGTTGCATCAATTGATCGGTTAGTGTTGGTACATTTACCATTGTTTTTCCTTACTTTTGTGACTATAAAATTGATTATTATGTCAAGAGACGACGGACTTTACATCATTTACGAACCTTGTTCCGCCCTGTGTTTTGAGTCCGGTAAGATTTGTGATTTTCACCTGCGGCACACCAGAATCAAGCACATTTAGGGCGTTGGTGACTTTTGGGATCATACCACCAAAAACCGTGCCATCTACGATCAGTTTACGGGCTTGAGTCGTAGTTAATTCAGACACAAGTTGCCCATCGATCAATACACCTTCAACATTTGAAAGAAAAATAAGTTCAGCCACGTCCACTGCCCCTGCAATCGCACCAGCAACCGTATCCGCATTCACGTTCAAATTGCTGTTCTCGCCAATGCATACAGGTGCAATTACAGGTGTGACTCCCTGTTGTAACCATGCTTTTATCAAATCAGCGCGTACTTTGGCCACCGTGCCCGTAAACGCCATTTCATCAGAGAGTGTGCGCCCACGAACCATACCACGGTCAACACCACTCATACCCATCGCATCAATACCAGCATTCACAAGATAACGGACCAAACGCTTATTGACCACGCCACACAATACCATTTCCACCATAGCCAGCGACTCAGCATCAGTAACACGTAATCCCTCAACATAATGCGGTGTAATCCCCATTACCTGTTGCATTCGGGTAATCTCCGCGCCACCACCGTGTACGATAATCATAGGCGCGGGATAATCTCGGATAAATTCAGCAAAATCCCTCAGGAATACATCATCATCAAGTTGATGACCACTCACCTTTATCAGTACAGGATTATCCATCAATGTGCCTCACTTATTATAATGCGGTGGTTTCCGCTAAGTCGTACATAAGGTTGAAATTTTGTACCGCCTGCCCTGCCGCGCCTTTTCGTAAATTATCTGTCACACTCGTAACGTGCAGATAGCGCGATGTCACCGGAGTAATGCTGATTGCACCCATATTGGTTCGCACAACATCGCGGAGTGTTGCTTGCTCGCCAGCTTTCAGAACATGCACAAGTGGTTCATTACTATATACGTCTTCATAAAGTGACTGCGCCTTTGAACTATCAAAGTCAGACTTCAGAGTGACATAAATACTTGCCATCAAACCACGATCCACAGGAAGTAAATGTGGTGTGAAAATTAGAGTGCCGACTGTATCATCCAATTTATGAATTTCTTGCTCAATTTCCCCAACATGGCGATGCTTACGCCCGGGGTTATATGGTGAAAGATTACCAAATACTTCAACAAAGTGTGTGCTGGATTTTGGTACACGCCCGGCACCAGAAACACCTGATTTAGCATCAACGATAATTGGAGAATCCGCCTCAATCATCCGTGATTTTAGAAGCGGATACAGTCCCAGTAATGTCGTTGTCGGGTAACAACCCGGCACGGCGACTAGATTAATACCTTTTAATTGATGACGGTTAATCTCTGGTAAACCATATGGCACGGGTAATAATTCAGGGTGTGGATGTGCCACGTTGTACCATGTTTGATAAGTTTCAGCAGTATTCAGACGAAAATCTGCTGATAAGTCAATCACTTTAAGACCCTTCCCTAAAGCCTTGGCACCGACTACAGCAGACGCTTTGTGGGGTAACGCAAGAAAAACGGCGTCAACGTGATCTACTGGCGCATCATCAGATGGAATATATGCGAGTGAGGTGCCTGCAACGGATTGTCCTGCATAGGTATTTGATGTAGCAAAGACTAACTGAACCGCCGGATGCTCAATCAAGATTTCAACAAGGTCTTGCCCTGCATACCCAGATGCACCATACACACCAACGCGGATACATTTATCGACTGCACTCATTTATTAGGCTTTCTTCGCTATTTAAATTGCCATAAAAAAACCCCGACCTTATGTTTAAGGTCAGGGTGTTGGGTTTCACTGTCACACGTTTATTCAATCCGCGTTCACTTGCCAGCACAAAACCCCCAACAGAACCTGACCGTTCTGAGGGCGACGGATACGACGACGCAGAATAAGGGTTGATGTGTAAGCACTCATTTTTACAAGTAGCTCGCGTATTTCAAGAAAATAAACATAAGCGATTATAAAGTTACCCGCATTCAGGGAAAATTGTGACAATCTTGGACATTTTTCTAGAATTTTTATGCAATTTGCACAAAGAATGTTGCAGTTTGTCAACACGTTGTAGAAGAACGTTAACCCTCGCTTGACGGCAAGTTGCCTAAATTGTAGTATGCAGAGAATAGGAAGATACACGCGCACTATCAGTTAAAGATAGAAACCGTTACGACAATATTTGTCTTTCTCAATTAGATTGTGTACAAATCCCGAAATATGAAAAGACATTATGATAAAAGTCAGCAATCTCAGTAAAAGATATGGCACATTTTTAGCCTTGGACAGAATTTCATTTTCCGTCAAGAAAGGTGAAATACTCGGGCTACTCGGACCCAATGGCGCAGGTAAAACCACTACAATGCGTATTTTGACGGGATTTATGCCACCGACTGATGGATCCGTTTCAATCGCAGATTTTGATATTCAAAAGGACTCGATGTCTGCGCGTGAACAGGTTGGATACATGCCAGAACGCGTGCCGATTTACCCTGACATGACTGTGATTGGCTACGTAACATTCTGGGCAAAAATGCGCGGTATGAATAAGCCAAAAGCGCGTGTTGAAGCAGTCCTAGAACGCGTACAACTTATTGATCGACGCAATTCATTAGTTAGAAACCTTTCCAAAGGAATGAGACAGCGCCTCGGGCTTGCACAAGCGCTTGTGCATGATCCACAGGTCGTTATTCTCGATGAGCCGACTATTGGGATAGACCCACAACAAGTCATTGAGGTGCGCGATAGCGTGCGAGAACTTGCAAACGATCATACCGTCATTTTCAGCACTCATATTCTCTCTGAAGCGGAACAGGTGTGTGATCGTGTTGTTATCTTGAATCATGGGCAGATTGTGGCTGAGGGTGAACCAGAGAAGCTCAGGCGAAGACTGCAAAAAGGAACACAAAGTATATATGTTGAAATTGCAAATAAGCCAAAGCATATTAAGAACGTGTTGCAAAGTATTCCGGGAGTGCAATCAGTGACTGAACATGGTCTTGGATACAACCTACGTGCAAAAGACAACACCGATATACGCCTCAATATTGCGAAACACCTTGGTAATGCTGGACATACCGTACTTGAGCTACGTCCGCTTGCAATGACACTTGAAGATATTTTCCTCGATGTTGTTGGACAGGACGATCAATAATGCGGGGAATTACACTTATCTTCCGACGTGAAGTCGGACAATACTTTGCCTCTCCAATCGCTTATCTGATCGCTTTCGCTTTTTTACTGATGACTGCCCTCGTTTTCAATAATGATTTAACTGTGAGTATCGGCGTAAAACCGGCTGATCCTGCGGTAATCCCTACATTTCTATCGTTTGGCATGGTGTTCTTTGCACCATTATTGACTATGCGAATGCTTGCAGAAGAAACTCGTGAAGGCACACTAGAATTACTGCTAACTGCCCCGGTACGAGAAGGCGACATAGTCATCGGTAAATTCTTCAGTGCCTGGTTTTTCTACTCGTTACTGTTATTCATCACACTCATATATCAAATGATCTTATTGAGCATACCATCCACATCGCTGGATCTTGGGCATATGTTTGCCGCGTATATCGGCATCTGGTTGTATGGTGGCGCGACCATTGCCGTCGGTTTGATGTTTTCCTCGACGACAGAAAATCAAATCATTGCCGCATTTCTAAGCATGTCAACATTGTTAATTATGTGGCTTGGTGACCTTGCAGGTGATATTGTTTCCACAGTCGAACTCGCTAATTTTATCCGCAAGTTGACCTTGCAGGGGCACTTTGCATCGTCGTTTGCCTTCGGATTGGTCAGAGTAGAAGACGCGGCATTTTTTGCAGGGATCATTACGGTGATGTTGTTCGTCACAATCCGAATTGTAGAATCACATAGGTGGCGTGGATGAGATCGAACGACGTTACGATCACAAGAGGTTTTATTGGGCAGATAGCGAGCTTTGCTACCGGTGCGGGGCTTTTGGCTATTGTGTTAGCCTTCTTATGGCGAAACGGCATTGATAGCTTCGTTATTGTGTCGGTGGTGGTGACCATCATCAGTTTAATCGTCTGGATTGGCGCGACACCCGCTGAATTTAGAGATTTTGTCACAGGTAGACAGGTTCGTTATGGGACAAGTGCCGTATTCAGCTTATTTCTGTTGGTCGGTATTGTCGTACTGATCTATGTGATTGTGGAACGCTCTGCGATTGTCGTAGATATGACACAAAGTGAAAGTTTTACACTTGATCGCACGACAATCGAGGTGCTGGAAAACGTGCGCGAACCCATGCAAATTATTGGTTTCTATTCTCCACAATCCGTTGTTCAGCGAGAAACTGACGATCAATTTTTCCGGCTCTACGAAGTGGCAACAGACGGTATGATCTCACGACGTTATATCGACCCGGATGAAGAACCAGCACTCGCCGCAACATTCAATGCACAGGACGGCGATGT
>DAOTXB010000232.1:0-1512 GCA_034435575.1 Anaerolineae bacterium | reverse complement strand
GATGTGCCAATGATGCAAGATACGCTAGCACAGGGTATGGGTGTCAATATACGCTATGAGAATCACTTCACCGTCTATGGGTGATACCATTCAATTTGTGTAAATTTTATCCTGTTATTTTTGATAATTAGCCATTGAAGGAGCTGATGCTATGTCAAATATTGCCAATATGATTCCGATGGTCGTTGAGCAGGGCGCTCGTGGTGAGCGTGCTTACGATATTTATTCACTTTTACTGCGTAACCGCGTGGTAATACTTGGTACACCGGTCAATTCTCAGAGTGCAAATTTGATCGTCGCGCAATTATTGTTTCTTGATCGCGAAGACCCGGATAGAGCTATCAATCTCTATGTCAATTCTCCTGGTGGAGAAGTATATGCTGGCTTGGCGATTTATGACACCATGCAACAGATCGCGTCACCTGTCTCAACATCTGCTGTGGGGCTGACGGCAAGCTTCGGCACGGTAGTATTGACTGCCGGTACAGCGGGAATGCGCTATGCCTTGCCGAATGCGACCATACATATGCATCAACCACTGCTTTCAGGTGGTACGCAAGGTCAAGCGTCTGACATTGTCATTGCGGCAAATGAGATTGTCCGCATCAAGAAACGGTTGACCGAAATCTTCGTTAAGCACACGGCTCAAGATTATGAAACTCTTGAGCAAGATATGGATCGTGATGTGTACTTCAGTCCTGAGAAAGCCGTGGAATATGGGCTAATTGATGAAGTGCTCACAGGTCGCCAGGACTTGCCTGATGGTAATGACAAGCGAAGTACGGGTTTTAGCGGCTAACAGGTTTTCCCTTGTTCGTTAACGCGTGTCGCGCTACACTTTTCGTCCAAATTTAAGGATTAAAAGTTATGGCAACACTGTTAGCGAAAAATATTCATACCCTTGTTACGATGCATGCAACGCGCCGTGAACTTTCTGACGGTGCGTTGTTTGTTCGTGATGGTGTGATAGATTATGTCGGTTCAATGGCAAATTTACCGCCACACATGGCACACGCCGACGACATACTAGACTTGTCACATCATATTGTGATCCCCGGTCTGGTCAATACACATCATCATATGTCACAAAACCTGACGCGCGTAATCGCACAGCAAAGCGAATTGTTCGGATGGTTGACCTCGTTGTATCCAATCTGGCTAAATTTGATCGCAGAGATGGTCTATACATCAGCGAAAATGGCGATGGCAGAACTCATTCTCTCTGGTTGTACATCGTCTAGCGATCACTTATATCTTTATCCCAACGACATCACCTTAGAGGATACAATTCGCGCATCGCAAGACATCGGAATGCGCTTTCATCCCACACGCGGGGCGATGAGTTTAGGCGAAAGCAAAGGTGGCTTACCCCCGGATAAACTGGTTGAGGCAGATGAGGAAGCGATTCTGCGTGATATGCGTCGCGTGGTTGAGCAGTTTCATGATGCACAACGCCACAGCATGTTACAGGTGGCAATTGCGCCATGTGCGCCGTTCACTGTGTCTCAGGAT
>DAOTXB010000231.1:0-3560 GCA_034435575.1 Anaerolineae bacterium | reverse complement strand
TGTCTGCATCAATGCCGGGAAGTGCAGTCACGACAGTATAAACATTGTCATTTTCATGCACATCCAGCGCCAGCGCACGGGTGTTCACACCGTTATGCATCACACGACGATTATCATCGAAAAAACGATCCATCACATCTTGCATCGCGGCAATCTCACGAACGGGGTTCCAACGTACTACAGTAGCCATAATTTCTCACTCCTTGTGTGAAGTTATCTTGTTTTCGCTTACATCTACGATAATAATCGTGGAGTGTATGAGAAATTTATGCGTTACGTAAAAAAAACATATGCGAACGTTAGAGTTGCATATACATCATGCTAATTTGAACCCTCATAATGTTGAATCACCAAATTGGCGGCGTTTTTACCGATCTCTACTGCATAATTGGTGCCACGATCCCATGGATAAACCTGTGACATGCTCGCCCAGATTAAGCCAGACATCGGCGTTTGTAGTGGGGGTATTTTCTCACTATGGTTCACCCCCGGCACAGGTTGGGCATACGGCGCACGCCATAACCATGTTTCCCTTACCCAGCTCGGGTCAAAATCAGGATTTACCTTTTTCAATGCCGGTAAAAAGCGCTCGACCAATTCTTCTTTAGTAAGCTGAAAATATTCATGGTCTACAGGCGTATAGTCACCACAATACAGGATATGATCGTCACCATAATGTTCACGATCGATGTAATTTGTGTGTTCAACTAATGCCAAAAATGGAAACTCGTTTTCTTGTTGATCGACAGCAGTTGCCGGTAGGTTGAGCCAATATGTGCCATCCGTCAACAATTGATGCTTCAGGGCAATCACCAGACATAATCCCCCAATACTCTTAAGCGCACGCATCTGATCACCATAAGGTGTTGTGTTTAATTCCTCAGCCATTTTAAGCATAATGCGTGGCGAGGTTGTGCTGATGACGTGATCGTACATTTCAGTTACGCCATTTGCAGTGAGCGCGATATTATCACCCTGCGATTCTAATTGTTCAACCCCTGTGTTGAGGCGAATTTCCCCGCCCTGCTCTTTAACGGCTTCGCCTAAAAGGTCTAAAAACCGTTGAAAGCCCCCTTCAAATGATCCGAGCCGTAATGTGCGAGAGACAATTCGTGCCCACATCCACGCCATATTGACCGTGTTATAGTCCTCACCAAACTTACCGATCAACAAGGGGCGAAAGAATTTGTTATAGGCTTCTTCGCCCATATAACGGCGCATCCACCTATCGGCTGTGACTTTTTCCAATGACTTCCAGAACGGTGTCAGTTTAAGATATACACCGCCCAGGGCGAAACGCAATAAACTTAAGGGAGAGAGGGGTAAAAACAGCGCAGAAGGCGAAATTTCCGAACGATAGATTTTATTATCAATCCAGAAACTTGTTTTTGGGCGGGGCCAAAGCAATTTATCCTCATGACCGATCTCGCAGGTGAGTTGAATCAGAAATTTATCGCTCTGAAACCAGTGATGATAAAATTTTTCGAGATGCCAATCCCATTGTTCATCTTTAAAACCTGCGGCTAATCCACCAACACGTTCACCGGCTTCAAATACTGTTACCTCAAAATCGGTGTGTGTTAAATCCCATGCGGCAGATAACCCTGCAACACCGGCTCCAATAATTGCAACTTTTCGGCGTTTTTCTGTCATAGGTGTCAAATTGACGATGCTCCTAACACAACATAGATATATACACCACGTTATGCGGTTTTATGTCAAAGTACGCCTTCGGCATAACGCTGGACATAAGGTGCCAGTACTGCCTTTAATTCATCGACATCCATCGTGATGTCTTCGGACGAATATTCACCTTCGATTGCCGGCGTATCTAACGTATCCGCTAGTAATTCCGGTAACAACGGACGAATAACATAATAGCCATCACGTTCGGTTGTGCGATAGCTTTCTACGTCACTAATCATTAATTCGTGGATTTTCTCTCCGGGGCGAATACCGACAATCTTCATCTCAATATCACGCCCATTGATCAATGCGTTGGCAAGATCAACAACGGTGTGTGCAGGTACTTGTGGCACATACACCTCGCCACGTTTCGCACCTTTAAACGCGGTGAACACGGTATCAACAGCTTTATCAAGGTCGAGCAAGAAGCGCGTCATATCCGCAGATGTGATCGTAACAGGTCCACCTTTAGAAATCTGGTCGAGGAATAACGGCACAACTGATCCGCGTGAGGCGACCACATTCCCATAACGCACACAGACAAGCCGTGTATCCGACCACATATTGCCCTCGATGATAATCCGTTCCATGATGGCTTTTGTCATGCCATACACATTAATCGGGGCACAGGCTTTATCAGTAGATAATGCGATCAAAGTCTCCACATTGGTTTCTTTGGAACGAATCGCTCGCACCATGTTCTCAGCACCACGCACATTGGTTGCAATCCCTTGAGACGGGAAATATTCACAGGTCGGCACCTGCTTTAATGCCGCCGCATGAACGACAATGTCTGTATCACGGAAAGCATCAAGCACAGATTCATAATCACGAATATCGCCGATTTTAAAACGGAGCATTCGCTGATAATTTTCAAAAATCACTTCATCGGTTGCGGCTTCTCGGTTGATATAAGAAACGCGCATATAGTGTTGCTTGGCTTCATCGCGGGAGAATACGGTAATGCTTTCCGGTTGTCCCATTTCTCCGGTCAAAATACGACGCACAAGTGCCTGCCCAAATGAACCTGTTCCGCCGGTAATTACAATGCGTTTGCCATCAAAGGGGAGTGCCATGGAACTTAGTCCTTCCAATCATCATAAGGTGTAGGGTCATCCGCCATTGTCTGGATCATATGTGCCCATGGCGGTGGTGTAAAGTTGGTTGTTTCACGAAAACGGGTGCTATCCAGACTACGATCAAGTTTAAAGTCAGGATAGGGTTCAATTTCAATATCGACGTCATAGGCATCACGCACCATGACTAACAATTCATGCTTGTTAATTTGCTCTGATGATACTTGATAAACACCCTGTAAATCAGGGCGATCTTCAATAACATCAGCGATAATATTCGCAAGGGCAATGGTGGTAAAGCCAGTGTAAATAGCATTGCTGAATCCACGAACTTGCTGACCTTTGTTAGCGAGAAACCATTCGATTAAACCGGATCGCGTTTGTAATTCACGCCCGATAATGGAGGTACGTAAAGTGAGCGCATTAGGGGCATCTACTTCGCCCAAAAACTTTGAACGCCCATATAAATCTTCCGCATCTGATGGGTCAGATTCGGTATACATCGACCCACGTCCATTAAACACACAATCCGTGCTGATGTGGATAAATCGCGCACCAGCCGCACGGCTGAGTAACGCCGCCTTGTGTGGAAACAGCGAATTAATATTTAGGCTAGGGATAGGGTCTTTCGAGGCGGCGAGTTGCTTGATAATCCCAATACAATTGATAACGACATCGGGTTGAACATCTGCCAAAGCGCGTGTCATTGAATCAAGATTGTTCGCATCTACGCCCCCGATAATGTGTTTGGGATCAAATAGATTGTAGTGAGCATACGCGGGGTAACCGGTACGGACG
>DAOTXB010000230.1:0-2403 GCA_034435575.1 Anaerolineae bacterium | reverse complement strand
TCATCTTATGATCGACAAATCCGCCGCCTGAAAAAAGGTGTGCATGTTGTCGTCGGGACACCGGGACGCACACTTGATCTCATCAAAAAGCGTGTACTTGACCTGAGCGGTATCCGCTTTATGGTCTTTGACGAAGCCGATGAGATGCTCAAAATGGGCTTCATTGAGGATGTCGAGGCAATTTTAAGCGCGACCCCCAAAGAGACACGACAAACTCTGCTGTTTTCTGCCACGTTCTCGCGGGAAATTTTGCGTTTAGCACAACAATACATGCGCGACCCGATTCATATTGAGGTCGAAGCCGAACAAGTCACCGCAGATAACATCGAACAACGCTATTATCTGGTCAACGAACGCGATAAAGTCGCCGCGCTTTCCCGTATTCTGGAAACCGAAACCCGTCAAAATACGCTGGTTTTCACCCGTACTCGCATCGGCTCGGCAGAACTTGCCGAAACACTAATTGAGCGCGGGTATCCGGCGGTTGCCATTCATGGTGATCTCGCGCAGAACGAACGCGAGCGCATTTTGCGTCGTTTTCGTGATGGTCAACTGAGCATTCTCGTCGCGACTGATGTTGTCGGGCGTGGGATGGATGTGAGCGATGTCTCGCATGTGGTCAACTTCGACATCCCACAATTACCCATCGAATATGTGCATCGCATCGGGCGTACCGGACGCGCCGGGCGCAGTGGTGTGGCGTTAACGCTCATCACGCCTAAGCAACGGCATACTATGCGCCGGATCGAGCAATTTATCGAAACACGCATCACTAAAACTAAGTTGCCGAGCATCGAACAGGTAAAACACGCCCGTGATCAGATTTTCCGTGCGGAATTGATGCAACACCTGAGTACGGAAGAATTCAATGACGCGGATTATGATTTGATCGACAGTTTGCTGACAGAAGGCTTCAGTGCCGAACAAATTGTAAGCGGAATGCTCAAAATGCTCCGTAAGCAAAGCACCGATTATCCACTGGAAAACATCGCTGATGTGTTCGATAAACCCGCCCGCAACAAGGGGCGCAGTAAAGGGCGTAGCAACGGCTATGCTGGCAGTAATGGCGCATCCAATGGGCGTGGGAACAAGGGTGGCAGACGCAAATACAACGATTCCAACATGGTCAGCGTCATGTTCAATGTCGGGCGCAATAGTGGCGTAAAGCCGGGCGATGTCGTCCATACTGTCGCCAGCACATCCAATATTCCCGGCAGTGTTATCGGCGCGATCACGATCAAGAACGAAAAAACATTCGTCGACGTACCTGCCGATCATGTCAAGCGTGTGCTAGAAAATGCTGGACGTGGCAAAATTCGCGGGAAACGTGTCAGCGTCTCACTCGCATAACACAGCGATTTTGATACACTTTTGGAAGGCGCGGTTCATCATGGACTGCGCTTTTTATTTACCTGACCACGATCAATAGACCAATTTGTACAAATAGTCCATTATTTTTTGGCATTTGCGCGTTATCATTAAAGGATGCTAGCCAAAACAGTGAAATTAGAGCAAAGCCTTGAGTAGATGATCCGACGCTATATAAAGTCCAGTTTATCGCAAGATTTTATCGCCGGGGTGACGGGTGCCGTCGCCGGTGCGCCACAGGCAATGGGGTTTGCCATCATCGCCGGTGTTAGCCCGATTTTTGGGTTGTACACCGCCTTTATCGGCACCATCATCGGCGCAATCGCCGCCAGTTCAACGTTTATGACCATCGCACCTACTAATGCACTCGCGCTGGTGGTGTTCAGCACACTCGGTCAATTCGATGATGGCAGTGACCCAATTTCGCGCTTGATGGTACTCACATTGCTCGTCGGTGTGTTTCAGGTCGGCTTTGGGGTTTTACGACTAGGGAGTTTGACGCGTTTTGTCTCGAACGCGGTAATGACCGGATTTATCACAGGCGCGGGCTTGTTGATTATCATGGGGCAACTTGACCACATCACCGGTGTACACGCGACGGGTAGCACACCCATCGGGCGCTTTTTTGACTGGTTATCAAAATTCCCACAGAGCGATCCTGAGACGACCATTATCGGCGTGGTGTCGATCATCATCATTTATACTTTGCATCACACCCGTTTTAAGAGCATTGCAACGCTGGTCGCCATTCTGGTCACCACAATTTTCGTCACCGTCGCCGGATGGGATAGCGTAGCGCTGGTGCTAGATATGGGCGCAATTCCGTCGGGTATTCCCGCACCGACCTTACCTGACCCATCATTAATACCAGAATTGATCGCCGCCGCCTTCGCCATGTCATTACTCGCATCGGTGCAAGGTGCAGGCATCACCGAGAATATTCCCCAACCCGACGGCACAACCGCCAACGTAAACCGTGATTTTATCGGTCAGGGGCTGGCAAATCTTGGATCAGCATTTCTTCAGGGCTTACCG
>DAOTXB010000229.1:0-4425 GCA_034435575.1 Anaerolineae bacterium | reverse complement strand
TCATCAGAATCTTCCGCCTCAAATTGCCGTGTCGTGTACATACCCGGCACAAGCTGGTTATACGCCACCGGCAAGAACTTACCGAGCGCACCGTGTGTCGGTTCGTGCACTAACTCATGGACAATTTCGGTTTCCGGCGAGGTACTCACGCCGTATTCTGCCAGACCCATATAACTGAGCACGGTCATCGCGGAGATGAACACAAAGCCAAGGCTGAGTGCAAAACGGCGATCTGCAAAACGACGGCTGGGGTTGGTGTCGATATACGGGTAGACCATCAAGAAGACGAGGAATATCGTCGGGAAGATGATACCCCAGAACACCTTATCACCCAGTTTCAACGCCCCCTGAATCCAGAGGAAATACCAGGGTGCAGTCGTACCGAGCGGTGTAATTTGTGGGTCGGCGTGGTTTTCTAGCGGTGCATGGTAGAACCAGACACATAACATCACCATAATAAACGTCGTGACCGCGATCCACATAATTTCGCTGGTGAGCACGTCCGGGATGAAGTAAACACGCTTATCAAGCGGGGTACGCTTAGCGGTGTCTTCGCCGATGTTTTCCTTCTGCGCGGGCAAGCTATGACCGTGTATAATCACCTTGTAATAATGCACACCGGTGAAGATGAACAAAATCGCCGGAACAGCCAATACGTGTAACAGATAGAAGCGCAACAGACCGTTCGCGCCCATCTCTGGTCCACCACGTAGCAAGAAGTTCAAATTCTCACCCACAATCTCAGGCGGCGCGGCTTCCACCATCGATGCCCCGATTGTAACAGCCCATAACGCTAACTGATCCCACGGGAGTAAGTACCCGCTAAAGCTCAAGAAAGCGGTAGCAATCAATAGAATAACACCGGTAAACCACGTAAATTGCCTGGGCTTTTTATAGCTTCCGGTGAAAAACGTTCGCAACATATGCAAAACAACAATCAGCACCATCGCCTCCGCACCAAGACGGTGCAAATCGCGCATGAGCTGACCGAGGGGGACATTCCCCAAAATATTGAGCATGTTACTGTAAGCGATGTCCGGTGACGGTGTGTACCAGATCATCAAAAATAGACCGGTGATGGTCTCAAAGACAACAAAATAGGTTGAAAGCCAACCTAATCGAAATGTGGGGTATAACCCCGTCATGTCTTTGTGGAAATAACTGGGTCGCATGTGCAGCCAGAAACCATCAGCATGTGGTTGCAAGCGCGGATTTGGGCGACGGCTCGGTGCTTCTCCGCGAAGTGCTTCGCGAATGTCCTGAACGTTCATACCCGCAGTCGCGCGTTCAACGACATCGTTGATGCCCTCGTAGACTGCCTTCTTAAACCCCTTTTCCCTTATATCATCCAAAAATGATGGAACAGGGAGAATGGACATACAATGCTCCTCAAACAAACCCTTACAAGATTACGAATAAACTCAACTCTAGTTGGTATTCCCAAGGATACGATTACCTGTATCCACCTGAATTTCGACGACTTCACGTCCATCAACCGGAATCGGTCCGCCATCGCCTGGTGTGGAGGCGGTGGAGCCATCAGAAAAAACGAGGGTTGTAGCGAAGCGATCCATCGCACGGGGCGCAGGACCTTCAATATAGCTACCCGTTTCCTCAAATTTTGATCCATGACATGGACATTCAAAACGGTCATTTGTGGGCACCCACTTCGGCAAGCATCCCAGATGTGTACACACTGCATAGAGCGAATAATACCCTTGGGCAGTGTTGGACATCCAGAAGCGTCCAGCGGGTTGGTTTACTGGTGCATTACCGGATTCAGGAAGGTCTGCGCCGTTAAAGCGGAAGACACCACCGAACTCGCCTTCTTTAAAGCGTGGTAGAGCAAACCAGATAATGCCCGCGGTTGTCTCACCAAGTAGCAAGACAATCGATGCACCCCAAATATAATATAAGAACTCGCGGCGGCTGGGTGCGTCAACCTCCACCACGACCTGTTTCTTCGGTGTGCGTCTTACCACAGCACCTTGCTGTTGAGTGGCAGTTGCCATAAAGTTCCTCCAAACCGTCGAGGATATCCGGTACGCTAACCCATATGATACCAAATCCTAAACAGCTTACCAACCATTCTCATGATTAGTAACCCTTTCTTAAAATTTGGCATACGGAATTTTATCGCATCTTGCCGGATACGCTCAAAAATTCGACTAAAATCGTCTTCTCTTGTTTAGGACATAGACTTGCCTAAACACCGTTGTATGCAGTGTGTGTAATGCAAAAAACAGGTGTTCGTGAGCAATAGTTTACCCCATCTCCGAGTTCGTACAATATATCACAAACGCCCCAGAGTGTCAAAATGGAATGCGTGTATTTTAGGGTAATCCCTTCAAAATAGGATAGTCGCAATTTTTGACGAAAATTGTATCGTAGTTGTCAGTCACCCATATTATTCAATTCAACAATCAATAGCACATTTCAGGTGGTATTCCGGGTGCTACAAGTGGCATTGATATATGCCAGCGCTCAACCCTCCACTTATCCTAAAAATCCCGATTGAATTTCAGACCCCACGCTTGCAGTCAAACGCAGTGCGGGGGATAATCAATTTATGGCAACTAAGAAGATTACGCATGGACGTGTGACCTGGACGAATATAGTCCAACCAAACCGGGACGATGTAGAAGCGCTCGGTGAAATTTACCCCTATATCCATCCCTTGAACCTCGAAGACCTTCGGAGCCGAATCGAACGCCCGAAGCTCGACCAGGACGAGAGCTATCTGTTCGTCGTATTGCACTTTCCCCTCTGGGACGAGACACAACGCCTCACCCGTGCCAGCGAAGTCGATATCATCATGGGGCGTGGGTATGTGGTCACCATTCATGATGGCGTGCTCAAACCGTTAGATGTCATGTGGAGCCGTGTCGAGCAAGATGAATTACAACGACAGGATATGCTGGGGCAAGGCGCAAACCACACCTTTTACATCATCATTGACGCGCTTGTCGATTACATCATCCCCATCTTACGCAAGGTGGATAGCAACATTCGCCGTTTAGAAGAAGAAATCTTTACCGTAGAAACACGTAAGGTGATTCAAGACATCACAATCGCCCGACGGGATGTCATCGCGCTCCGGCGCATCATCCGGCAACAGGTGCCCGTCTTAGAAGCACTAGAAAAAACCGATCACCCGATCTTGCACGAAGACCTTGAAGAATACTTCGGCGATATTGTCGATCATATCTACAAAGCACGGGACATCATCGACGACAACGCGGAGATTATCAATAACCTTGCGGAAACTGTGGACACGCTCGCCAGCTATCGCATCAACGAAGTCATGCGAATCCTCACCGTGATTTCGGTAGTCATGCTCCCGCTCACGTTAATTTCGAGCATTTATGGCATGAATATTAATCTGCCCTTCGATGATACCCCCGGTGCCTTTATAATCGTCTCAGCATTTATGGTGGCGATTGCCGTTTTGATGCTGATCTATTTCCGTCGTCGTAACTGGTTATAAGCGTAATGACAAAACTGCGACTCCCTCACGCAGAATACATTGATAATGATAAAGCACTCCGCCAGCTGGTCAAAACACTGAAGAACGAACCGCTCCTCGGTGTTGATACGGAGTCCAACAGTCTCTATGCATACTATGAACGTGTGTGTTTGGTGCAAGTTTCATCCCGCCAGACGGATTATATTATTGATCCGTTCCCGATTAAGGATATGTCACCCTTCGGGGAGTTAATGCATGATCCAAATATCGAGAAAATCTTCCATGCGGCGGAGTATGATGTGATGATTCTCAAGCGCGATTTTGCTTACGAAATCCATAACATCTTTGACACGATGGTCGCCGCCCGAATCATCGGCTATCAATCCTTCGGGTTAGGCAGTATGTTAGAACAACTGCTGAACGTACCCGTAGACAAGAGCCATCAACGCGATAATTGGGGATTACGCCCTCTCGCACGGGAAAGTCTGCGCTATGCACAGATGGACACGCACTATTTGCCCCGCCTGCGTGATCTGTTATATAAAGAACTGCAAGACGGTGGCTTTATGCCTGAAGCAGAGGAAAACTTCCACGATCTGGAAGCATTGCCTCCCGCCCTAACCCGTAGTTTTGATCCGCACGGATTCTGGAAAATTGGCAAACCGCGCACGCTCAGCAAGGATGCACTGAAAATTCTGCGCGAATTGTATAATCTACGTGATGAGATTGCCCGTGACCGCAACAAGCCAGAGTTTAAGATATTGCACAACGGCACGCTCATAAAATTGGCAGAACAACAACCAGAAAACATGAGAGACTTGCGTAAAATACGCGGGGTTGGCGCAAGCACCGCACGACGCTATGGCAAACGTCTGCTCAAAGCGATTGAACGCGGGAAAAACGCACAACATCTGCCCGCACAACCACGCCACAACCCGCCATCACAGCCTGTCTCTGAG
>DAOTXB010000228.1:0-2028 GCA_034435575.1 Anaerolineae bacterium | reverse complement strand
CCGGCGGTCAAACCGCGTGTGAGGAAGCGCTCAAAACCGAAGAAGATGACGATAATCGGAATACTCACGATGAGCGACCCCGCCATCAACGCCGTGACCGGCACTTCTTGATTGTTTAATCGCTCTAGCCCTAACGGTAGCGTCCAGTTATCCGGCGAAGTAACAAGGAACAAGAAGGCGTAGAGGAATTCGTTCCACGCGATCATGAAGGTGTACAACGCAACAGAGGCAATCGCAGGCATCGCCAGAGGCAACGTGACCTTCCAGATGACCGAGAGATAGGTACAACCATCGATCAGCGCGGCTTCCTCCAGGTCTACGGGAATGGTGGTGAAGTAACTGCGGAGCATATACAACGCCACCGGCAAGGTACCGGAAAGATAGACGATCACCAGACCATGTAAAGTACCCCGCAAACCGGTACGCGTGAAGACCACAAATAACGGAATCGCGAGCACAATTGCGGGGAACATATAGATCATGAGGATGCCCCATGACATCAATCCACGCCCCGGATAGCGCAAGCGCGTGATGGCATAGGCGGCAGGAATGGCAATGAGCAAGGTCAGCGCCACCGTGACAAACGCCAGAAGCAAACTGTTCTGGATAAAACTTGGAAAGCCCTGCTCCGCAAGCACGATGGTATAACTACTTGACCCGAAGGAATCAACACAGCGATCCGGTAAATTTGGGTTTTCGTCCAGTTCATCAGTGCCATAGCGCAACCAGCATCCTAGCGGTTCCAGCGTGTCGCTGATATTTTCTGATGTTGGGAAAAGGCGCGTTGGGTTAGTCAGTACATCCTGTTCTGGACGTAACGACAGGTTGACCATCCAATAAAATGGAAAAATTGTGATGAAGCCGAAGAAGATAATCAGCACCCAGCGTAGCACACGCCCCAGCATGAGTTCAATATCTTCGCGTGACCTTGTAGGGGCAGGCACAGTTTTCTGTGATGTATTGGCGACGGAGTTAGTTGCCATCGGTTATACCTCCTCGACTAAGAAGTAACGGAAGTAAATGAGTAGGATGATGGCGAGCATACACGCCATGATGACCGCGATGGCGCTTGCCTCCCCGACATTGGTTTCGGTAAACAATGCTTCAAAGATTTGTACGGGGATCACCTTGGTTTGTGTGATCGGTCCGGTCAATAAGAAGACATCGTCAAACTTGTTGAACGTCCAGATAAACCGGAGTAAAAACAACGTGCCAAACACCGCCCGTAATTGCGGTAAGGTGATGAACAACAACCGTTGCGAAGGGCTAGCACCATCCACTTTGGCGGCTTCGTACATATCATCTGGAATGGCTTGAATCCGCGCGAGCAAAAACAGGAATGCGAACGGGAAATAACGCCATGTCTGGAATAAGATCACCATAATCAACGGAACGGAGATGCCGAGAAATGAATCCCTTGTGCTCAAAAATGCGGTATTCGTGCCCAATGTTTCGTTGACCAGCCCGCTCGTCGCGAATAGCACCTGCCAGATGAACGCGACTGAGATGACCGGCGCGATATAGGGGAACAGAATAAACCCCCTGAAGACCGCACGTCCGGGGAATTGATCTCTGACAAGCAAAGCGGCTATTAACCCGACAAGGATCGCCATAATGGTACTAGCGAATGTATAGAAGATCGTGCGCCAGATCATCGGGTAAAATTCGGTATTTTGCACACCAATAGCGTAATGCTCACCAAAAATTGTGAGATTGTTCACTTCGCGGAAGCCACGGTACGCATCGCCGATATAACGGCGTGCATCCTGATAGACCGTGTCTCCGTTTTCATCAACCTCGCATCCACCCCCTTCTGCCTCGGCACAGGGGATCGTATCCAGACGAAATCTAACCTGATTATCGAAGTTATCTAAAGATGCGCCGGAAAGGTCAAATAATTCAACCGTTTGCAAGTCGCCGACGCTAATGTCCCTCACACTGAAAACAAGGTTCCAAATAAGTGGAAAAATGACGATACTCAGAACGATCAAGACCGTCGGTAAAGTCAGCGCATAGGCAAGTAGCGCG
>DAOTXB010000227.1:0-4730 GCA_034435575.1 Anaerolineae bacterium | reverse complement strand
CGCGCTTTTTCCGCAAGGTCGCGCAATTCTTCGCTGAGGTTCTCAACATCTTCCTGTGCATCATGCAGGGTTTCACCCGCGCCATGATTCCCGTTGTTAGAATGCTTATCCATGTGCTTTGCTCCTAGACTTCGTTTGTACCCCTTTAGCTTAATTATTTCGCGTCGTTGAGGACTATGCAAGCGCCACCGCGAATTTCGGTGGGCAACCGACTATAGACGCACCCGTAGCACGCGTTATAATTTGCCATCATGAACGAAAATACAAACACACCCAAAAAATTCCCGTTTCGCACGATTGGTGCATTTTTCCTCACCGCTGTCGTGCTCAGTGGCTTACTGGCGCTTGATCTCGCAAATCGTGGCGTATTCTGGCAATTTGCGTGGTCGGTGACCGGCGAAGAAGCTCCCATCGCACAAATTCGTGGTGTGACCGAATGGCTCAATAGTGAGCTACGCCGTCCGCAACCACGCACCGCGCCTATGACACCGATTCAATATGCCAACGTCAACCCGTTTGGTGTCAACACCTTCTTACAGCTCGAACCTGACGCTGAGAAAGTTGAAGCCCAGGTGGCGATGATCGCAGAGGCGGGGTTCGGTTGGATACGGCAACAGTTTGAATGGGCGGAGCTTGAAGTTGATGGACGCGGGCAATATACCGACTCGCGCAATGATATGGATGGTGATGGTGCGGTGGATACCATCTCGTCATGGATTAAGCATGATCGCATCGTTGATCTCGCGGAACAATATGGCTTAGATGTACAGATTCGCCTTGATAACCCGCCATCGTGGGCACGTAGCCCTGAACTGAGCGAATTCGCGCCCCCGCAGGATATTCAAGATTTCGTCAATTATGCCGTGACCGTCGCCGAGCGTTATCAGGGGCGAGTGCAGGTGTATCAGGTCTGGAACGAGCCAAATTTGACATTTGAATGGGGCGGGTTGCCCGTAAACCCTGAAGGCTACACAGATTTACTCTGCCGAACATATGACGCGCTCAAAGCCGTTGACCCCAACATCATCGTGATGACGGGTGCCATTGCACCGACGATTGACCTGAGCGGAGCAAACCTGATGGATTTCGTCTATTTACAACGCATGTACGATGCGGGCGCAGGAGAGTGCTTTGATGTCGTGTCGGTGCAGGGTTATGGCTTGTTCAGTGGTTATACCGACCAGCGCTTACGCCCGACGACGGTCAATATTGCGCGTAATCTGTACATTCGTGACATGATGGTGGCGAATGGTGACGCGCATAAACCGATCTGGATGAGCGAGGCGGCGTGGAACTTCGTCCCGACAGAAGAAGAACATCCTGAACCGATCATCCAACGCTATAACTTCGGGCAAGTCACACAAGATCAGGCGGGCGAATATATTGTCGGGTTGTATCAACGGGCACAGGAAGAATGGTCATGGATTGGTGTGATCAATTACTGGTTTTTCGCCCGTCCCAATGATTTAGAGCGCAATCAGGCATTTTACTACTTCCGCATGGTGGAGCCAGATTATCACCCCGAGGAAGAATTCGCGTTTACACCCCTGCCCGTGTTCACACACATGCGCGATTATCTGCAAAACCTGACACCCACGCTCTATCGCGGGGTGCATCAAGCCGAGGGGCATTGGGCGGTTGATTTTGGCGGCGATGCCACACTTGCCGATGTTGATGACGCGCAATTTGCACAGGCATTGAACACGAACACGCTAAATTTTGTCGCTGATGGCACGGATATTTTCTTGCGCTGGCGTGGTGAATCAATCACTGTCAACACAGGGGATAATACACAGACCTTCACCGCGCATGATGATGGCTGGCAATTCACGACGATCCACAGCATCATCTTACCGGAAAGCACCACACTGATGATTACGTCTAACACGCCCTTATATATCGACTCCATCACCGTCGCAGACCGCACCCTGCAAAATATCTTCGGCTATGTGCTGGTTGGAATCATCGCTGTTGGCGGGGTGATTGTGGCGATCATCGCGGGGATTGTGGAGCGTCGGCGATGAACGCACAAAATCCCGCACATCATAGGGGAGACCTGTTAGTCCGCTCATTTTTAGGTCGCTCCCACAGGCAAATTGTGCCCATCCTTATTATCATCGTGTTATTGATCGCATTTGGTGTGCGTGTGCATCAATTGGGGACACAATCGCTGTGGCATGACGAGGGCAATAGTTATGTGCAGGCAACCCGTTCATTGGGTGCGATTGCGGATAATGCCTCGCGCGATATTCACCCACCCGGTTATTATTGGCTGTTGCATGTGTGGCGGGGCGCAACCGGCGACTCGGAATTTGCCCTACGCTCACTCTCTACATTTGCCAGCCTATTGAGCGTTGCCTTCGCTTTTGCCATCGGTAAACGCCTTGTCGGTGGATGGATGGGCGCGGTGGCGGCAGTGTTCGTTGCGTTGAACACATTCAGCATCTTCTATGCACAGGAAGCGCGAATGTATGCGTTGCTGGCGATGTGGGCGGGTGCGTCCATGTGGGTGTTTGCCGGGTTTATGCTCTCGTCCTCGCCGAGTAAACGCAGAACTTATGCGCTTGCGCTCGCTGTGCTCAACCTCTCCGGATTATTCACCCAATACGCCTATCCGTTTGTGATGATCGCGCAGGGTGCGTTGGTAATGTTGTGGTTATGGTCATCGATGCGTGTGGCAACATATCGCGCATCAGCATTGCGCTTACTCGGCTGGTTTATCATCGCCAATGTGCTGACCATTGTGCTATATGCGCCATGGTTGGGTACGGCATGGTCACAGGTGACGACGTGGCCCTCAACAGGCGAAACGGTTCCGTTTGCACAGGCACTTTCCACCATCATCGCGTGGTTGAGCTTTGGGCTAACGCATCAATCGGGTACGACGGTGACGGTGGCATTTTTCTTGTTATTCGGCTTACTCAATTTTTCAGAAAAGCCGGATTCAGGGCGGGTGTGGTGGCGAATTCTGGTGCCGGTGGTGTGGGTCGCGGTGACGGTGGGCGCTTTTCTGGCGTTAGGGCTATTCCGTGAGGCAAACCTCAAATTTATGCTCCCCGCACAACTCGGGTTCGCGCTGTGGATGGCGCGGGGCATGTGGGTGTTGTGGACGGTGCGTGTTAAACGGGCGAACACGGGTATTTTTCGTTATACACCCAAAGTGGCGGCGGTCTTCGGTGTGCTGGTAATAACCGTTGGGTTGCTGGAAGGTTTGAACCCACTCTATAACGATCCGACATATCAACGTGATGATTATCGTGGGATTGTGGCGGAAATCACTGCGGGAGCGCGTGACGGTGATGCGATTATTTTGAGCGCGCCGAATCAGCAAGAAGTTTTCGATTATTATTATACGGACGATGCCTCCGTTTACCCATTACCACACGGACTCGGTGGTGATGATGACGCGACACTGAGCGCAACACAGGCGATCATCGCTGAACATGACCGTATTTTTGCGGTGTTATGGGCAACGGGCGAACGTGATCCCAATAACATCGTGGAAGCAACGCTTGATAGCGAGGCGTTCGAGGCGGATAGTCGCTGGTTCGGGGATGTGCGTCTGGTGCGTTACGCGTCTCCGGTCACATTTGATGATGTGATTGACGCAAATGTGCGCTTTGGTGAATCGATCATACTGGAAAGTTATGCGCTGAGTGCGGAAACAGTGGCGATGGGCGATGTGTTGCAGGTGCAATTGGTGTGGTCAACGGACGCACCTTTAGACAGACGCTATAAGGTGTTTTTGCAATTGCTCGCGCCGGATGGCTTTGTGGTGACTCAGCGCGATGCAGAGCCAGGGGGCGGGCTGGCATTGACGACCACATGGGCACCGGAGACGCGCATTTTAGACAATCACGCCTTAATTGTTCCCAACGGTTTAACCTCAGCTAATTACAATCTCATCATCGGTTTATATGATGTAGATGATGCAGAGTCTCGCTTGCCAGTTGGTGAGGGGGATTTTCTAGAATTGAGCGAAATTCAAATACGTTAGAATAGTTTATGGTTCACAGTATTTAGTTGTTAGTTGTGTTTAACTCGTGTGAATTCAGCTAAAGCGAAGGATACACAGATCCTTCCCACACAAATATGATTTTGTAGAGTGGCATTGTACCTGTGGTATCTAAGCGTGTGCCACCGCATTAAATACTAACAACTTTTATCTACGGCAACTTAGGCATACAGAGGGAGAATACGACAATGCGCGTCATTATTACAGGTGGTACAGGACTCATTGGTACGGCATTGATGAAAAGTCTAGCGGAAGACGGACATGAAGTGATCGCAATTAGCCGTAACCCACGCCAGAAGGAACCGCTTCCGCCGAACGCGAGCTTCGCCTCATGGGATGCGAAAACTGCTGACGGGTGGGGGCATCTAGTCGATGGTGCGGATGCAGTGGTGCAATTGGCTGGCGCGAGTATCGCTGGCGATGGTTTTTTGCCCGCACGTTGGACATCAGAACGCAAAAAGCTAATTCTGGATAGCCGTGTGAATACCGGTCATGCTGTGGTGGAAGCCATCGAACAGGCAGAAAATAAGCCCCGCGTGCTGATACAAGCGTCGGCTGTCGGGTATTATGGCACGCACCCGATGGATGCAGATATCACCGAATCTTCACCCGCAGGCGATGACTTTCTGGCTGATGTGTGTAAACAATGGGAAGCCAGCACCGAAGCGGTAGAAGCGATGGGTGTGCGTCGCCCGATTATCCGCACAGGTGTGGT
>DAOTXB010000226.1:0-2889 GCA_034435575.1 Anaerolineae bacterium | reverse complement strand
TCGGGAAGCCATTCGCCCGCCACCATTCTTCCGCTTCCGGCGGTGGAATAAAATACAGCTCATCAGCGACCAGCGCGGGGTCGGTATTTGGCGTGGCGCGTTGACGTGTTTGTGCGTTGATCTGTACGATCTGCCAGCGATCATCCGTTTCCAGCAGTTGTTCCATGCCGGCGAGGAAAACTTCGGTGTAACGTGGGCATACCTGTGTCGCCCCCATGCCGGAGCGTTCACACACCGCCACATCGACAATATCATTCGGGCGTTCCCAGTCCTGTACAGGCAATCCATCACGGATATGGGCATATTCCAGCAAGGCACGCCACACCACCGCCGCCCCTTCTTCCGCAAAACCGGAGAGCGTCATGCCACCGCTACCACTGCGCCCCAACCGCACCCCGACCACCATTTGTGGTGTATAGCCGATTGTCCAATTATCTACACCATCGCTCGTCATCCCGTTGACCACACCTGTCGGGCGGTCTGTTTCCAGCACGTTGCCCTGACCCAGTGCGCTTTCACGGGCGATAGTATCCGACAAAATATCATTCGTAATGTATGCCACTTGTGGTTGCAGAAAGCCACTTGCACGGCTGAAGGCGATAGTATCCTCGTCATATGCCCATAACAAATTGCCGTTCGCATCCTCAATTTGGCGCACCGCCACCGGATCATGATTGCGTAATCCGGGACCATCCGGCGGGACGATCACCCCGTTATAATCGCCCATCGAGGCAAACACTGAATAGACGTAGGTCATATCTAGCACACTCACCAACCCGCCACGCTCTAACAGCGATAGGTTGTATACGCCCTCTGTCAGGCTATTGACACCCAGCGTATTTGCGGTGCGCCGGAGAATGCCATTAATCCCCGCATTACGGGCATTCGCCACCTGTGTCGCCGGTGGGAGCAAGCCAATCGCCATCGCATCACGCAGATTGATCGGTCCCCGATACAGCCCATCAGCATTTGCCGGTTGATAGATCAAACCGTCCTGTGCGCCGGGGAAGGTGCGCGGAATATCCAGTAACATAGTCGCAGGGGTATATTCACTACTAAGGAAGCCATCCAGATAAATAAACGGGTGCAAAGTTGGTCCGGGTTGATACGCGATTTGTGATGCTTCCCCGACCATGCTCTTAATCTCGCCCGTCTCCGCGTCGATAATGACGATTGCGCCTTCATCCGGTGGCACCGCGCCGCCATCGCCGATGATCGCGGGGAGAAAATCTAGCGTGACGCAGGCGTTGTTATCGAGTGCGCGCAAATCGCCAATACTTTGCCCCGCCAACCGCGTTATATGACCGCGCAAGGCACATTCTGACTGATAATACAGGTCAAGATCAAGCGTCGTCGTGATGCGTAAGCCACCCCTCGCCACCAATTCCCCGCCATTTAAGCCCAGTGTGTCGAGGATCGTTTCCGCCTGTCTGCGGGCATAAATGGCAAAATCCGACGCGACCAGCGGGACTTGTCCGGCGTTGGGCTGAATCGGTGTTTCTGCGTTAGAGGCTGTCTCAAATTGTGTTTGTGTGATGAAGTCGTTGGAGAGCAAGCGCCGTAATACGTCTGATTGTCGGCTTCGTGTGGCGGAAAGATCGTCAACGGGATTGTACTGGGGCGCTGTCGGGATAGAGGTCAACATTGCCGCTTCATCAAGCGTGAGGTTGACGGCGGATTTCCCGAAATAGATCTGCGCCGCCGCCTCAATGCCATAGGCTTGATTACCATAATAATTGGTGTTGAGGTGCCATTCCAGCACGTCCTCGCGGGAATACCGTCGATTGATTTCTGAAACGAGCGCGATTTCTTCTGCCCGTGAGTCGATACTCGCGAATCCCCGTTCGGGTAGTGCGATGTTGCGTGTCAAACGTGCGGTCAAGGAAGTTTCCGGTGCGAGTGGTCCGTTCAGGAAGTTTTCCCACAATTTTCCGGCAACTTCAAATACATTGCGCGTGGACGCGGTCAAAAAGTCGGGGTCTTCCATCAAGAGTGTGCTTTGTGCCACATAAGGGGGCAGAGTCTCAAGATCAACCCAGGTGCGTTGCCCGGCAAAAGGGTCCTCTACCGAGAATAGCAAAACGCGCCCACTGCGGTCATAAATTTCTGTCGAGCGCAACACCGGATCAGAGGCGATGGAGGCTTGTGGCGCGGGTAAAATATCGAGCGCATCGCTATATGCGGAGATCGCAACACCGATGACCACGCTTACGGGTACGAGGATCGCCACGGCGACCACGGACGCAACCAACCATACCCACACCTGCTGGCGCGATTCAGTCACTTTGCGGGTTTTTCTGCGCCGTCTCCGTCGTCGAACAATCTGTGCTACCGATGACATCGCCACTCATTCCTCATCACTTGTATTGAGCGATTCATTGTAGGCGACAAGCCGTTTAGGTGCAACATTGGTCAACATTGTCTTGCTCGGCACAGCAAAGATAAATCCTATCGGTCAAATTCCCCCGTTAATTTAACGTAATGTTATGATAAATAAATATTGAATGATGGATAGTTTTATAAACGGGAGTTTTTACATTTTTTATTAATGTTTTGCGATATAATTTGTGGCTGTTATGCCCACATAACATCGTCGTAAGGACAATCCAATCAACAAACGGGAATCTGTAGGAGGATGGACCCATGAGAAAACTATACATTTTGCTTTTGATTCTGATTCTAGCCCTCGCCGCTTGCGGTGGTGACGATGAAGATTCAGATAGTGGTGATTCTAGTTCTAATGACACTACCGAACAAACCACTGATGAATCAACGGATATAGAAGAAGAAGCGACCAACGAAGATGCTACAGATGCGGATGCTGAAGACGCTGACGCAACCGAAGAAGCAACGGACGAAGATACTGAAGATACAGATGCCGAAGACGCT
>DAOTXB010000225.1:0-2126 GCA_034435575.1 Anaerolineae bacterium | reverse complement strand
TTGTTTGTGCTGGCGGTTTTATTTATGGGTGCAGATCGCTTTGTGGTCAATAATTCCCGCTATGTCGCGCCGTCGATCCCTTTTCATGCGCTGTTCGCCTCGGTAGGCGTGTGGATCATCGTGCGTAGTGTCGTTAGGCGCGTTGATCTGCCAAAAATGGGCGCGTTATCACCAAAAATGGCGCTGATCGGTGCCATTGGTGGCGTGATGCTAGCGTTCGTGTTTGTGAGTGGGAGCGATCAGGGCGCGGATGTGGCGCGGGGTGTGGGGCAAATCCGTCAAATGCACGTCGCCGCCGGCGAATGGTTTCTGGAGGTGAGTGAACCGGATGATGTCATTGCGCTCAATGACGTGGGCGCGATTGTGCATATCTCTGACCGCGAAGTGCTGGATTTAGAAGGGTTGGTATCGGTTGAGGTGATCGAAGCGACACAAAACACGCCCGATTACACCTGTGACCATGATCTGCAACTGATGCGCCTGATGCTGGAAAATCCTCCGGCGTTTATCGGCGTATTCCCCTGGTTTTACCCCTGTATGACTGGCTGGGAGGGGTTGTTACAGCCGTTTAACGTGTTCAGCATCACTGGCGAAACCGTGATCGCTGGCGGGGAGATGGTCGTTTACTGGATTCAATGGGAGAACTTCCCGATTCAAGCGTTTATCCCCGACAACGTGACCCGCGTTGATGCCCAATACGAACAGGGCTTGACACTTGCCGGATACACGCTCGAACCGCGTGAGGATGCGCTGGCGGTGACGCTATGGTGGTACATCATGGATGGACAGCCGGATCGTGAGTACAACATTTTCGTGCAGATGATCGACTCGACAGGTGAGATTGTCGGTCAGGGTGATGCACCTCCGCAGGATGGGCGTTTTCCGACAACGCTCTGGCGAGAGGGCGACATCATCCCGGATACACACCTGATTCCGTTGGATAACGGCGACTTTCCAGCAGACGCGACGGGGATTCGTGTTGGTTTGTACACACTCGATGGAAGCCGCCCGCCGTTACTCCGTACCGATGCTGATGGTGATTTTACGCTGATTCCGTTGGAGGTTGAGGATGATGAATAATGCCCACATTTACCTTTGAGACATTCCCGACGTTAGAAACTGAGCGATTGATTTTGCGACGAATCGTTCGTGCGGATGCGGATGCGTGGCTGGCGGTACATGACCACCCCGAGGTCATGCGTTATTTGATCGATTTTGACACACCCACCACCGACCTTGCAGAGATCAACGAGATCATTGATTGGGCGGATGGGATCTTCAAAAATAAGACAGGCATCCGGTGGGCGATCACGCTCAAACCGGACAATACGATGATCGGCTCCTGTGGTTTTCATGTGTATTCCGCACATCATCGCTGGGCGGAGATTGGCTACGAATTGCACCATGCGTATTGGCGACGGGGCATCATGCAGGAAGCTGTGACCGAAGTTATGCGCTTTTGCACTGATGAGTTGCACTTGCACCGCATAGAGGCGAACGCCACCGAAGGCAACGAGGCATCACGCGGGTTACTGCTCAAATTAGGCTTTGGGCAGGAGGGTACATGGCGCGATAGGGTCTATTCACGCGGGCGTTTTCACAGTTTGTGGCAGTTCGGTAAATTGGTGGGTGAGTGAGGGTATCCTTAATGTAACAACCTAGTCGTCAGTCTCTGACATCAACCGAATAATAAACACAATAGAGTGTATATAAATCACCTGTGGCTGAACCCACAGGCAAACAGAACAACCTTCCTAGCCCTCTGTGTCATCTATTTTGCACATCTTTTAGGTGAGCGTTAATATAACACTATCGTGAAGCCAAGCCAACCCAAAGGCTATCGACACGGCAGAGATTGTTTAGGGTCACGGGAGATAGCATCATTCCAGATTACGGAGAAATCCGAACATAGTAGAAAGTGGCTACCCATGCATAGCTCCATCCTCTCTCGCTTGAATGCAAAATTTTCCTTATGCCTCTTCGTTTACTGGCAATTCAGGGAGTGCTCTTACTTTAGGGCGACGTTCACGGTTGATTTTCGACGGCACTAGATCGCGCATGAGTTCTAACTTGCCAAAACAAAGCAAGCGATCACCGGCTTCAAGCAATCTTTGTGAGCGTGGGTT
>DAOTXB010000224.1:0-4191 GCA_034435575.1 Anaerolineae bacterium | reverse complement strand
ATATTAGAGGGTTGGACAGTGCTATCGTCGCTGGCAAGCACAACCAAAACTGCCGCACTCGGGATCATTCATCAAGCACACTTTTTCCGGCATCCATCTGTTTCCGCCAAGATGATCGCCACGATTGACCAGATCAGCGAAGGACGATTTATCTATTTCGTCGATACGGGCACCCGCGAAAGTGAACATCGCGCCTACGGTTTGCATTATCCGGCAAAAATGGAAGATCGTATGCCAGAGATGGTCGAAGGTTTAGAACTTGCGTTGAAACTCTGGCAAAGTGATGTCTCTAATCCAGTCACATTTGCAGGTGAATTTTATGCGGTTGAGGACGCGGTCTGTACACCGAAACCCCACCAACAACCACACCCACCCATCTGGTTTGGCGAAGATCATCCGCTGACGTTGCAAGCCTGTGCCCAATATGGACAAGCGTGGAATAGTGTGCCCGTCGGCATAGAGGCATTAAAGCGTCGGCTTAGTGCATTGGACGATGCCTGTGATTCTATCGGGCGAGCCCCAAGCACAGTCGAACGTACCTTAGAAATTCAGATCATGATCGCGGAAGATTATGATGCGCTACGTGAGACGCTGAGAGCGATCCTCTCCACAACGCCTGAAGGGGAACAAACACCACAGGATGATGACTTCATCGCATTCATGAATGATGATAGCGATACCCTACCCGATTTGCTGACAGAAACTGGTTTGGCGGGCACACCGCAAGATGTGATTGATCAAATACAGACATATATCAATCTGGGGATTAGCCACTTTATGCTGTGGTTTATTGATGCGCCGGACGACATGGGGATGCGCCTATTTATGGAGCAGGTGCGCCCGGCGTTTACACGTTGATAACTGTTTGTATCTTCTGATGATAATTTACTTAGAAAAACGATAATTTACATGAATAGATAGGGGCAAAGGATGACAACAACAGCACAAGAAACTTTATTGCAAAAGGTATTTGGTCTCACAGGTAAAACCGCGCTCGTGCCTGGCGGGTATGGGGGTATCGGTGAGGCGGTCTGCCGGGGATTAGCGGCAGTAGGCGCGAATGTTGCCGTTGCCGGTCATAATGAGGCACGCGCACAGGCACTCGCAGATGACCTGAATGCCAACGGTGCCGAGGCGCTTGCGGTGCATTTCGATGCCACGTCTGTGGAGCAAATCCACACGATGACGGATACTGTCGCCGAACATTTTGGCGGTGTCGATATTCTGGTAAATTGCGTGGGGTTAAATCGCGAAGCAAAAGCAGAGGAATTCGACGAGGAGACATTTGACTTTGTGTATACTGCCAATTTGAAATCCGCGATGTTTATGTCTCAGGCGGCGGCACAGCACATGATAAAGGGTGGCAAAGGGGGTAAACAGGTGCATCTTGGCTCTGTCAGAACTCTGCTTGCACTGCGCGGGCGTGGCTATGCGGCGTATTGTGCCGCAAAGGGCGGGCTGGCAACTCTTTGCAAACAACTATCAGCAGAGTGGGCACCACATAACATTAACGTTAATGTGGTTGCCCCCACATTTGTACGTACCGAGCAAGTTGCCCATATGTTAAACGATCCTGAATTTTACAGCGCGTTGCAGGCGCGTATTCCGCTAGCACGCGTGGCAGAACCCGAAGACGTGATGCACGCAGTGTTATACTTTGTCACATCAGCCTCAGATTTTGTTACCGGTCAAGTGCTTTATTTGGACGGTGGTATTACTGCAACACAATAGATCAATCATCAACGTAGGTTGAGGGCAAATCCGCGCACTATGTCGCATCATTTGCCCTCATTTTCGTAATGATAGGGATGAGAAGCATGATTGCTTCTTTATGGAACTAACAACACTTTAGCGACACCGCCCTCGGTTTTGACAAGTTTTTCAAACCAGTCTCCGCCACTAGATAAGGGCGCTTCAGTGATCCATGTCTCAAGTGTAACCTCCCCGGCATGAAGGCGCTCTAACGCGGTGGCAAAATTAGCGGGCGAATAAGCAAATGCGCCTTTAACCACAATTTCATTGCGAATGATGTTGGCGGCGGGGATGGCGCTGGTTTCTTCATGTAAGCCACTGAGAATAAGCGTACCAGTCGACATGAGTGCTCCCACACATTGTGCGCGCGTTTTCGCAGTTCCGACTGCATCTACAGCAACCGCAACTCCCCTATTCTTTGTTTGCCTTAACACATCGTCAACCGTTTCGGTTTTTGCCGGGTCAATTGTTATACCACCCAGCGCCTCGCCCATGGCACGGCGATGTGGGTCTAGTTCTGCAATGAAAACCCGTTCAGCACCGTTTAATAATAGGATCTGTAAGGATAACAACCCGATTGGACCTGCGCCGATGATAAGACAGGATACGCCGTTAACATCACCGGCAAGTTCGCCGATCCGAACAGCGCAGCCTGTCGGTTCAGTCAACGCACCGTCACGGGTGGACATACCCTCTGGTAATGCGGTCACTAACTTTGCCGGAACGCTCACATATTCAGCGAAAGCACCGGGACGATGAGCACCGATCAATTGACGGTCAACGCAAAGTTGGTTTAGTCCGCGCTCACAGTACGCGCAGATTCCGCAATAATCAAGCGGATTCACTGTCACGGCTTGCCCGACACTTAAGCCTGTGACCTCTTCGCCCAAATCTGCAATAGTGCCGGAAAATTCATGCCCCATCACAGCGGGCGGGGTACGGAGCGCGTTATGACCTAAATAACCACTCAACTCTGAACCACAGATGCCCGCGTAATCCACCTTAATTTGTACTTCATTGGCGGGAACTTCGGGGAGCGGATAGTCACGCATGTGCATGGTACGCGCCGCCTCCCAGACTAATGTTTGCATAAAATACTCCTAATAAGTCATTACATGTGTCGGAGACTACAGTGGTATGTCTTTACCCTACATAAAACTATAGAGGCATGAGCTACATCTTTGTCCGCAAAAATTTATTACATTTAACAAAAGTTCTATAACAAGTATGGCGCTATAGAAATTGTGGATTAATTATATATTATATTTTATAATGTTTCAATCTATTATAGCTGACCATATATGCTGATAGGACATCCTCATGTTGTTTGATTCACACTGCCATGCGTGGCAATATTGGCCCTACACCCCTACCGTACCGGACTTTGAATCACGTGGGACGGTGGAACAACTTTTGCATGAAATGGCGGTACATGAGGTCGATAAATCACTCATTGTATGTGCAGAAATTGATCATAACCCGGATAATAATGCTTATGTGGCGGAGGCTGTCTCAAACCATCGAGATAAATTGTCATTTGTGGTGGATGTCGATAGCAGTTGGAAATCTACCTATCATCAACCGGGCGCGGCAGATCGCTTACGTGCGACGTTAGATCGCTTGCAACCTAATGGCATCACCCATTATTTAAAACCAGAAACAACGGATGGTGACTGGTTGACTTCTGATGAGGGGTTAGCTTTCTTTTCTGAACTGCATGGGCGGAGTCTGATCGCTAGTATCGCCTGTAGCCCCAAAAATCTATCAGGTATCCGTAATCTCGCCGGCCATCTGCCCAAATTACCGATATTAATGCATCATATGGCACATCCACAGGTTTTGAATCCTGCCGAACTTGCTGAGGTTTTATTGACTGCACAGCATGAGAACGTGTTTGTTAAAGTTTCGGGCTTTTACTACGTGACATCGCTTGCAAAATGGGACTATCCGCTGGTGGATGTTCAACCCACAGTACACGCCCTTTACAATCACTTCGGGGCACAGCGTATGTGCTGGGGAACAGATTATCCAGTGGTTCGGGGCTTCCATACGTATCGGCATGCAATTGAGATTGTGAGAACACATTGCAAATTTATCTCATCTGCGGATATGGATTGGATTATGGGCAAGACGCTGTATACCCTTATTGAGCGTTGAGAATTTGCAGAACAATATAACATCAATCCCCAGACTGATGCTAATATATTGTGTGTAGATTAATAGTAGCGTTCGTTGGTGTAAGTTGTAATCACCTAGCACCCCGTACTCTCAAAAAACCTTGTAGAAGCGTGATTTTCCCCTTAAGCGGCGTCGCGGTGGTAGTCATGGATAATCCCACCGAGAATGTTTCGGCAGCGGGTACCCCCCACGTAAATCGTTGATAATTCGGGCTTGAACTCAACGGCACTCTGGATAGTATTTGGTACAGGTTAATCTGCA
>DAOTXB010000223.1:0-2110 GCA_034435575.1 Anaerolineae bacterium | reverse complement strand
CCGCAGATGCTCAAGGACATGGCGGACACGGGCAAAACGTTCTAAATCTTACGGCATAAAATATTATCAGAGTTGTGGGGACGATCTTTTAGGTTGTCCCCTTTTTTAGCTAATCCTCCTCCTCAGGCACACCCAAACTGATGCGCCCGCGTTCGGCTTCGACCTTGAGGATTTCCACCTCGACGATGTCACCAACGCTCAAATGCAGGTTGCGTGGAATTTGACTGCGGTGCAATAAGCCGTCTTGCTTCACACCGATGTCGATAAATGCGCCAAAATCGACGATGTTTCGCACCGTGCCGTTAAGCGCCATCCCGACCAGCAAATCATCCATCGTCAGCACATCACTCCGCAGAATTGGGCGTGGCAAATCCTCACGCGGATCTCGTCCCGGACGCACCAACTGCTCGAAGATGTCCTGCAAGGTCGGTACGCCTGTACCGAGTGCATCCGCAACCGAGACAATATCATGCTTGAGCGAGGCTAAGGCGGATTCACGCGCTTCGGGTGGCATGGTGAAGTTCAGCCCTGAACGCTTGAGGACTTTGTTCGCAATGCGATAACTTTCCGGATGTATAGCGCTGGAATCAAGCGGATTATCGCCATCGCGCACCCGCAAGAAACCAGCCGATTGCTCAAATGATTTTTTGCCCAAACCGGATACCTGCATTAAATCGCGCCGATTGCGAAAACCGCCGTTTTCATCACGATAAGCGACGATATTATCCGCCAATTTCGGACCGATGCCCGCCACATGAGTCAACAATGCCGGAGATGCGGTATTAAGGTCTACGCCGACACGGTTCACCACACTTTCCACTACACCATCCAACGATGCACTGAGTTGCGTCTGATTCACATCGTGCTGATATAAGCCGACACCGATAGACTTCGGGTCGATTTTGACCTGTTCGGCGAGTGGGTCTTGTACACGGCGGGCGATACTCACCGCACCCCGCAACGACACATCCATATCGGGTAATTCCGCCCGTGCCAGAGGACTCGCGCTGTACACACTCGCGCCGGCTTCGTTGACGATCAAATAATGCACATCATCCAGATGACGGGTGAGTTCAGCGGCGAGTTGTTCCGTCTCGCGTGAGGCGGTGCCGTTGCCAATGGCGATCAATGTCGCGCTATATTGTGTGATGAAATCTGATAATGTCGTCAGTGAAGCGTTCCATTCGCGTTGGGGTGGATGCGGATAGATCGTGGCGGTGTCAATCACCTTACCTGTCGGGTCAATGACGGCGACCTTGCATCCGGTACGATAACCGGGGTCTAGTCCAATGATGGTGTGCCCGAGTAACGGCGGTTGATTCAATAGTGCGCGTAAATTGGTGGCGAACACCTGAATCGCGTGTGTTTCAGCTTTTTCGGTCAATGCACGGCGTACATCGCGTTCAATCGCCGGAAGCAATAAACGTTTTGCCGCATCTTGCATCGCTAATTCGAGTTGTTCGGCAAGTGGTGACCGTCGATCAGGACGAAAGACCTGCTCAACTGGACGGCGCCAATCACGCTCCGCAATCTCCACCGACACCCGTAACACACCTTCCGCCTCACCCCGATTCACCGCCAGAATTTGATGCGGTTGCAACCGATCCACACGATATTCAAAGGCATAGTAAGTTTTATAGACCGCTTTCGGGTCATCGGCATCATCTACTTTTTGACTACGTTGTAATGCCCATTTGAGCGCCTTCTCGCGCACGGTACCCCGCACATCAGGATGATCGCTAATCGTCTCTGCTACGATGTCCCGCGCTCCGGCAAGGGCTTCCGTAGTATCCGGCACCTCTGCATTGAGAAATCCCCGTGCCAATGCGTCAGCAGATTTGTTCCCGCGCACCTGCTGAATGATGAGATCCGCCAATCCCTGTAAGCCTTTTTCACGGGCGATGCTGGCGCGTGTGCGTCGTTTTGGCTTATAGGGCAGATACAAATCTTCCAGCTCGGTGAGTGTGCCCGCATCCTGCAACTTACGTTCAAGCTCCGGCGTAAGCAAGTCCTGTTCCGTGATCGACACTAAAATCGCCTCACGCCGTTTATCCAATGCGCGTAATTTCTCCAACAATTCGGTGATCTTGCGAATCTGCTCTTCGTCGAG
>DAOTXB010000222.1:0-4025 GCA_034435575.1 Anaerolineae bacterium | reverse complement strand
CATGAGCGGAATTCGCTATGAATTCCCCAATGTGGAGCGAGAAGTTCACGCGCTCCGGCGACCGACATGGACAACCGATGATGTACTCTTACTTGACGTTTACGCGCGTGATGTGAGCGATGCCGTATTACGCACGCAACTGCGTCACATTATCGCGGGACTCAATTTACCGGAATGGTCAGTGGATAACACCCAGACGATCAGTATCGATGACATTACGCTGGGCATTCCCTCAACATGGTCATTCTCCCAAACAGACGACGGGACTAAGCTGTTTTTTGTAGATGGCAACTTCGTCTCTACAGACTATGAAGAGGCAAATCCGGGGGATGTGCTGGTGGCAGTCGTGCCGGACGCGGTTGCAACCACGGGTGTTGACAATGCTGACCCATCTATGTTGATTGAGGCACTGGCGCAGGATTTCGGCGCGGAACGTATCTACACGACCCGTGAAATTGACATTGACGGCACAAATATCATTGTCGCGGACATCACAGGGATTGAAGATCGTAGTGGTGCACGAACATTCTTCGCTCAGGTGTTTATCTTGCCTCCAGATGCCGACGGGCGTGTGACAGCAATTCAGGTCAATTATGAAAATCGTATTGATTATGAAACTTCGGTGCAGGCATTGATGCACAATCTCGTGCAGCAATTGTTGGAACGTTAGACATATTTCGACCTTTAGTTAGCACACTACAACCTCCGCATCGAATTCTGCGTATAAAGTATAAGGTTTAGTGTGAGGAGTGTGTGTTATGTTTGGTCTGCTGATATTGGGGTTTTTGGGCTTTCTCGTGTTCATCACAGTTTCGGCGATCATCGGCGCGGTGATCGCATGGCGTGTAATTGCGCCCGATTCCCGTCACTTTCGATTACGTATCAATCATGATGGCATCCGTGTCTATACAGAAAAAGGCGAGGTTGTGCGCGGATCGGTGCTATACAAAAACACATCGAAAAATCTTGCGAACCTTGTGCCGGATAAACCAAAACGCCATCTCATTCTTGGTGATGATGGCGAATTAGAGGATGTAGAATTGTTTGATGAATCCGCACAACAAGACACATCCTCCCGCGATATTACCCGCAAATAGGTACGCTTGACGGAAGATTTAACACACGAGATGCTGTGTGAACAACCTCCGAAGGCGGGACAAGTAACCGTAATCGGGGCAGATTCTTGAAAAGAATTTGCATGAGCGTTTCTACCTGCCAATGTGTGCGTTAAGTTGATTCCGGCGAATATCATCGCTCAGAAAACGCTTATTGTCCGCATAAGTTGTGATGTCTATAGCGCCGTATGATTATTTCCGCACACTAATTGTTTATTCAGACAATTTTTCCATCGATTCTGCATAGTTGGTGATGTCGTCCAGCGATATTTCGCGTCCTTCTTCAATTAATTGTGCCAGTTGAGTCGCGCTGAGGTGTGCGTCTAATTTTTCACGACGGGCTTCGTGTGAGGGCATTTCGCGCGGTTGGATGGCAATGGTGATAGTGTCGCGCAATTGCAACGAATTACCATAGAGTATTCCCGCATTTTCCGCCTGACCACGCTCAATCATCAGATCCACCAGTTGTTCCAGAACGTTCAGCATCGTCTTGCGGTTACCAATGCGGTATGCCGCGCGCAGTGTGTCGCAATACATCGCATATGCCTTGTCAATCTGACCCTGTTTGTGCAATACTTCTGCCAGATTACCAGAAAAAATCGTGATGTGGCGGGTGTGCTGAATACCCTTGGCTGTTTCTAGCGCCCGAGTGAAGTAATCTTGCGCTTTGGTTAGTTCGCCCTGTTCCAGATGGATAATGCCGAGTGTGTTGTACCCGACTTCTAACCCAACGTCATCATTTTCAGAGATGTTAATCTCGATCCCTTTCAGCGCATATTCCTCGGCGATGTCAAAATCGCCGACCTGTAGCGAGGTCACGCCGAGGTTGGTATAGGCGCGGGAAATTACCTGTTTAAAGTGGGCATTATCTTTTACGGGATCGGGCAGACTTTCATACAGGTCGATCATTTCATACAGATGGGTGCGGGCTTCCTCAAATTTGCCCACACCAGCCAGCAAGCACTCCAATTCGTTGAGCGCAAGTCCGGTGAGGAGCGGATGATTGAGCGCCTTGCTCCTGTCATATGCTTCGCGGATACCCGTAAGTGTATTTTCGTTGATTAAGCCAACATGGAAGCGTAGTTTGCCCAACATAATCATCGCATGGATACGGAGTTGCGGGTCAATAGAGTCGCTATTCAATCCTTCTTCAATTAGGGCGATGCCTTCGCGCATAAAATCCCCGCGTGCGATCCAGTAATCCGGCAGAATAAGGGATAAATGCAAGATGAAAGCGCGTTGTTCATCTAAGGGTAACCAGTCGAATGACCAGAGATTGTGATATTCGCGGTCAATCTCCGCAAACTGAAAGTGCAATGCCTGTCGGCGCTGGTCAAGTTCCGTAATCCAACGATGATAGTAGTCGTGGTGTGCGCGGCGGGCGGTTTCTAATAGGTCAGCGTCAACTGATTTACTGTGTGCATAACGACGCAGTAATTCGTGCAAACTATATCGTCGTTCGGCATCGACCTGTAACAGCGACTTTGAAACCAGCACCCGTAACAGCACCACATCTGCGTCTGCTACTTGTAATGCCGCGTCCACATCAAAATCACCCGGAAATGCCGAGAGCATCATCAGCGCGTGCTGTTCCGCTTCAATGAGTGTTCCCCATGATGAATCCAATAATGCTGTAATCCCGCGATGGCGTTCCGGCAAATCCCGTCGATGAATTGTCAAAAAGTCGAGACTTTCCGAGATGCGTTCTGCGACATCTTCCGCGCTGAGCGTATTGAGCCATCCGGCGGCGATCACAATGCCGAGTGGCATGCCATCCACCAATTGGCAGATGCGCTCGACTGCCTCAAAATGATCGTCAAGCGAAAAATCGACGTTTTGTTGCTTTGCAGTGAGTTCAAATAATCGAAGTGCGGCTGGGATTTCGTTGCGTTCTGTGTTGAGAGGCAACCCGACCAGTGGATATACATATTCGTGTTGAATGTGAAGTTGCTCACGTGAGGTGACAATTAATTGCACGAAGGGCGCATGTGCGACAATATCTGCGACAAGGTCGGCGGCGGATAAAATGTGCTCAAAATTATCGAGAATCAGTAACAGATGCCGTTCACGCAGGTGCTCTAACAATACGTCACGCGCCGAACGGGTGGAATCGCGTTGTGGAATGCCGAGTGCGTTCAAGATCGCTTGTGGGACAAAGTTGGGCGTGGTGAGTGATGCCAGTGCCACAAAGTACACCCCATCTTGATAATCCTCCAGACGATTATGCGCGACATAGTGAGCAAGGCTCGACTTCCCGATGCCCCCTGTACCGAGCAAGGTCATCACCCGCGTTTCCGGTAGGTCTAGCACATCCAGCATCCGTGCGACAAAGTCTTGATTTTCCACATAAGTACGACTCAATGGGATGAGATTATTCGGGCGACCATGTTCTACAGCTTGTAATCGACCCGTTTTGATCAGTTTAAACAGCTTTTGAGTGTCTTCTTCCGGCTCAACCTCAAGATCATCCCATAATTGTTTCTCAAACGCTTGATATTGCTGTAACGCCGCGCTCCGGTTGCCGTCATAGACATGTAAACGCATCATCATCTGTACCGCGTCTTCCCACCACGGCTCTAGTGTCAACAAGCGCCGTCCATAAGATACGCCCTGCTCATAATAGCCGTTATTGAGCGCAGTCTCTGTGATTTGAAAGAGCGCTTTCACCACCCTCCCCCGCAAGCGTTCGCGCTCAAGGGTGATCCATGTATCCAGTTCAGGTGCATTATCAGTCTTTATCGCGAGCAGAAATTCACCATGATACAGATTGATTGCTCTGGCGATGTCATTCATTTGTTTGCGCGGTGAATAGGGCTGTTTGCGCCCTCTGTCAATCGCATCTAGCATCGTGTCAAATTGATGGATGTCAAGTTGAATCTGATCACGATTGATAACCTCTAACGTTTGCCG
>DAOTXB010000221.1:0-1911 GCA_034435575.1 Anaerolineae bacterium | reverse complement strand
TTGACTAATTCGACCATAATTGCACCGGCGACATTATGACCGAGCAAGATTGTTTCGCCCCCTTCAAGTTCTATGGTCAATGGACCATCAAATGGGTCACGATCATTGACTTTGACCTCATTACCCAGCTTAAAGCCTTTGTCTAAGATATGCGCGAGCATTTCATCACCATCTGCGGTGAAGCGCGACACAATCGCGGATTTTCGTAAATCCAATACATTCAGCGAGATGAGGTCGCGGCGGGTAATACTGCCATCATGCGCGGGGATAGGGTCGCCATGTGGGTCTACCGACGGATGATCGAGTTTCTCCTCGATGGCGGTGATGAAGCGATCAGAAACAGCGTGTTCAAGGCTCTCGGCTTCATCATGGACTTCGCGCAGTGCATAGCCCAATTCTTCCACGAGATACAGCTCGATCAAACGATGACGACGAATAACACGCAGAGCAATCGCTTCTCCAGCTTCGGTCAACTTAACGCCATAATATCGCTTGTAGTCGATTAAGCGGGCAGTCGCCAAGCGTCGTGCCATATCCGTCACTGAAGGAGGCAGGATGTGGAGGGCTTCTGCAAGGGCATTGGTGGACACACGTTCATCTGCTTTCTGTTGCAAAACGTACACCGCTTTGAGAAAATCTTCCACCGATTGCGATTGTTTGACCTTCGCCATGCCTTCTCCAGAATCCTGATAAATCTTGTTTTTATTGTTAGTTGATGTGTGCAGAGATTTCCCTTCTATCATAGCATAAATGTGCCTGAAAGACGGTTCGACTTCGTGTTTGTATTGATGAGATCGCGTATCGCTGATGATACGTTGAAAGGCGAATCAGTTTTGCATGATTTTAGCGTGCTTGTTAGCGAAATTTTTGCGAATTAGTGCCTTTACCACGCATGTTCAGCACCATCCCAATTATAGAATTTGCCTGCATCGGCTGATGTCATTCCGTCAATCACACGAATCAACCCGCTGACTGATTCTGTGGGTGTGAGAGATGCCCCCGGTCCGCCCATATCGGTCTGTACCCAACCGGGGTGGGTGGTGATGGTGGTGATCCCCATCGGTGCCAGATCCGTCCCCATGCTGACAGAAACCATGTTCAGCGCCGCCTTGCTGGGGCAATAACCATAAAATCCGCCACTCCCGCTACGCGAATCCAATGACCCCATACTGGATGAGATGTTGACGACTTTTGCAGAATCACCCGCTTTGAGCAGGTCGATGAATGCCTGTGTTACCATTAACGGGGCGACAGTATTAACGTGTAACATGAACAACATCCGTTCTGAATCAAGTGCGCCGAATGATTGAAATTTGCTCGGCGGGTTGATGCCCGCATTGTTGATGAGCAGATCAAGCGAATCGGTGTGTTCCGCAACTGCTTTCGCCGCAGACGCAATGCTATCATCATCAATAACATCCAACTGAACGACGGTCAAATGATCAGGGTATTTATCTTTTAACGCCTTCAAGTCATCGGCTTCTTCCGGTTTACGGGCAGTGGCGAAGACCCGTTCCCCACGCTCTAAAAATTGGCGCACAAACTCTAAGCCGATTCCACGATTGGCACCTGTGATGAAAATGTTCATATATTCTCCTAATCTTGAAGCGAACAAATGTGCTTATTCTAAGCAATGAGGGGCGAAATTGCAAAAAGTGGAGATGTTCGCGCAAAATCAAGTACAATCAGCGCATTATGATCACAGAATAAAGGCGAAATAATGCTTCTTGCAATCGACATCGGCAATACCAACATCACGCTGGGTTTGTGGCATAACGACGCATGGGCGCTCAGTTGGCGGGCGCGGACGGTGGCAGATAAGATGCCGGATGAATACGCGGTGCTAGTGCGGAACTTTCTTAACAGCGCAGACGTGGGTTATAAAGCGATTGATGGCGTGATTATTAGTTG
>DAOTXB010000220.1:0-9981 GCA_034435575.1 Anaerolineae bacterium | reverse complement strand
AAGAAATCCCACGCTTTATGTTGAACCGCATGTTCTAATGTTTTGAACTGAATGTTGGTGAGGTCAATCAGATGTTGCTCAAGGCGGGTTTTATCATCTGTACGAAAATCCTTTACATCAAAAGCATAGCCTGGTGTAATTTTGAGGACTTCCTGCTTATGAACTGCCGGATAGGTAAAATGACTACCTGTATTAGGTGATAAGAATCCGCTGATAAGATGCCCTTTGAGGGGGCTAGGTGGAAAAGTTTGCGGAACAGCGGCGACATAATTTGACTTGTCAGCGTCACTTAAAATATCCCATACGCGTGGGAATTTGACTGCTGTACTATTGACGACGGCTAATGATTCATAGTCGTATGCCACCCGATTCCGAAAGCCATAAAATCCTAATTCACCAGGATCGCGCCCCGTCATCATACTAGACCATGCAGGAATTGTGATACACGGTATGGATGAGTTGAGGACTCCCCATGTGCCAGTAGACATAAGTTGTGAGAGTGTGGGAAGATCATCTTTGAATTCGCTGAAAATGAGGTCAGGGCTAGCGCAGTCTAACCCCAAGACCATAATGCGTGGTGTCTTGTTAAGCCTTATTGATCGCCGGAAGAATTGCATTTAAGATCTGCTCCAGCAATCAACCAAACTATAATAGCGTTCGGGTTGCATTTTCTTGCTGAAATTGTGCCTTTGCATGTAGCCCCAAAGTTGTATATTTACTGGACTATCTTGAAACGCTAGAGATGCGCCTACCGATCATCACAAGAAAAATACTCAACACATAAAGACCCATCAATGGACCCATGACAAGAAACATATTTACCGGGTCAATTGTTGGTGTGATTAATGCGGCGGCGATGGCAGTACCCACCACAGCAAAACGCCAATTCTTAATAAGTAAACCGGAAGTGACAATTCCTAGTAGCGATAATATGAAAAACACCAGCGGGGTTTCAAAAGCAACACCCATCCAAAAGATTAGCGCGGTAACAAAGCTAATATAATTTTCTGCTGTCCATTCCGGTCTGAATATATCCGCTTGAAAGCCTTCCAGAAAGCCAATAGCGGGCGGGATTAGTACAAACCATGCAAACAGCACACCTACTAAAAATAATAGGGTGATCGCCGGTAATGCTAAAAACAGATAGCGTTTTTCTTTACGGGTAAGACCGGGAATGATAAACATCAATATTTGGTATGTAATTACCGGAACTCCGATGATTCCACCGATCATCAACGCGACCTTAAAATAGGTGACGACAGCACCAGTTGGACCGAGTACAACTAGCTGTTGTGTTTCCTCAGGGTTGACATTTGCATAAGGCGAAAGTAAATATTCCAGCACATCTGCGGAAATAATCGATCCAATAAACGTACCGATGACAATCATAACGACAATCTTGAAAAGCCGATTACGAAGTTCTTCAAGATGCTCAAAGAACCCCATCCGCAGTTCATTATCCTCTTCCTGTGGCGGCGGCAATTTTTTGGGTGCCCTGCGCCTGATAAGAGGGATTTTCATTAGTCGTCTGTCCCTTCAATTTTATCGTCAGAATTGCTATCTGCTGACCATGTGCCAAAACCCTTACTAGGGCTGTCTGTTGTGGAGGAATTTGTTTTGTTTTCCTGATTGTTAATCGACCAGGTGCCGTATGGATTCTGGCTATTACCGTTCGCACGACCATTGGCGTCTTCTACTGAATTGGGACGTTGAGGTGTTCGCATGGATGCGACTTCTTTGACTTCATTGACATCTTGATTGACTTCATCCATGGCTTCTCGCATTGGTTTTGTGAGTGGTTCCGCAATTTGACCGGCAAAACGTGTGATATCGGAGCGATTTGGAATATCCTTTGGCACTTTGATATCAACACCTGCATCATCAAATTCTTTTTGCACGGTTTCCATCATGCCCCGCCATGCGCCACGTAATTGCCCCACATATCCGCCTACGATGTATGCCCAATGTGCCATACGTTTGGGACCAGCGACGATCAAAGCGATTAGAATGATGAGGATAAGTTCCCAACCACCAACGCCAAAAATGTTCATTCTTAGATGTCCTCTTTACCTGCTAATTGTTTCTTCACCGTCGCTAGATCACTCGCAACAGTTCCCAACACACCATTGATAAAACGTGGGGAGCCATCGGAACCGAACCATTTTGCTAGTCGTACCGCTTCATCAATCGCAATCGGTGCTTTTGTAAGATCTGTTAATGCAAATTCGTAAATCGCAATCCGCAGAATGTTACGATCTACAATCGCAACCTGTTCTAGTGGCCACTCTGTAGCAAAATGCTGTATTGTACGATCAATCGTTTTTTTATTTTCTAGTACACCTTGGACAATAGTTTGTAACAACTGCTTACTTTGCTCGGTAAGTTCCTCAATTTTGAGGGGCTCCATGTTTAGTTCTTTGAGCGAGAGCTGTTCATTAAGCACTTCTCCAACGAGATGCCCAGAACTATCAACTTCATACAGTACCTGTAATGCTACATAACGTGCCGCACTACGATCATTTTTGATCGGTGTATGTTCAATGACTTCAGAATTTACCACATCATCTTCGTTGAAGTCCGATGATGTTAATGGCGTATCATTATTCAAATGTGAGTTTAGCTCCTGAATATTACATTTGCCTAAACAGTGTACATCATCGCTTCGTTTTTGCCTACGGAGAAGCAACGTATGATCAATCAGCATGCCACATCCAATCTTAATCTGTTTCAGTCCAGTTTATATCTATGATTCTTCGTCAATATGCCACTCAGTGCAAAATCAAGAATTATAATATGTTGACCTGCTATGACCTTATTTGAACTGTTATGGAATTAGGTGGTTGACAAAGAAACAAACTCATGATACTTTTATTGCATCGCTGTGAGCCACAGTGACCCATTATAGGTTAAAGGAGCAAACAATACATGATGATGGTAAATTTTATCGGAATTCTCAACTAACATCCCACATCTGCATCTCCACACTTGATGATTAAGCTATGTGGGTAAAAGCCTTATACACACAAGTACGTGTTTAAGGAGAAACCAATGCCCAGTAATGACTGAGATCATCGCTTCGTAGGCATCAACTCTGGCTGATTCAATCGGTACTGACAACTCAACCAATTCGAAAACCATAAAGACAGATTTTGACATACCTGCTCATGATTGGAGTTGACGATGGATAACCTGATGCGCGCTGACCTAAACTATGCTTATCGTAAGCACATGCTTGAAAAAGCAAAAACTCAGCGACAGAAAAATGCTGACGAGCCATACAATCGCAAAAATGCTGAAAAGCCATCTGTACAAGCTCGTCGTCAATAGAATGTACTCACTGATTCGCTTACATAAGCGATCTAATTGCCAAATAACCTAATAGGATACTGGTCATTGCCTTGCATGACTGGTTGATAACAAAGGAATACCTATCATGCTGTTTATTGAACTCGAAAATCAAATGCACCTTGATGATTTGCGGCGTAAAGCAGAACAGAAGCATAAGAATGCTCGCTGGCTCGTCGAACGTGCACAATCGGAAAAATCATATCGTAAAGCGGAAATCCGCACCAATATTCTAAACAAATTGCGCGACTTCACTCTGTAAGTAGGACGCGCTTCACTGTAAAGGGAGTAAAACAATGAATATGATGCAAATCATGTTAGATGCTGAAGTAAACCGTGAGCGTCAGCGCAATATGCGCGATGAAGCGGCAAAACAGCGTCGTAATCGTAAACAAAAATCTCGCAAGTAATCTCATATAGCAAGAACCATAAACAAGGTTGCCACCGTCTTGATTAGGCGGTGGTTTTTGTTAGATCAATCAAATGGGGGGGGGGATTTCTGCGGGCAATTGTTCAAATTCTGTCTCCGTCAGAATACGAATCGGCGGTTCGTCGTTGAGTGATGCCATCCAGAAATTCAGTTGCGAACATAGCTCGGCGCTAATTAAGAATATGCACGCGGTCAAGTATGCCCAGAACAATAACACGATCACTGCCGCAATACTGCCATAGACGATCTGAAAATTGGCAAAATTAGTCAGATACAGGGCAAACAATGCTTTTGCGAGTTCTAACCCAACCGCGCCAAAAATTGCGGCGGGCCAGACTGCATCCCAGTTGACGTGACGGGTGGGCACATAACGGAACAACAATACAAAGATCACCATATTTAGCCCTAATGGCAAGAAAAATGTCCCAATAGTGATCCAGACACTTGCGTTTGAGAGCAATAGGGCATCAATCAGGCGTAGCAAACCGGATGTCAGGAAGGATGTCAGCACGAGAATAATCAGAATAAACGTCATGAAAAAGGCAAGGGCGCGCTGAGTCCACATACTTCGGCTGGACGGTACCTGAAAAATAATCTCAAGCGATGCTGTTAAATTGGAGAATAATCCAAGCGCAGACCAGATTACGCCAATAAGCGCGATGAATCCGAAAGAGCGACTTTGCTGGAGGGCTTCTTCGATACTTCCCAAAATCAGGTCAATTGTCTGGCTTTCTTCTGGCAAGAATAGGCGCAATCCATCAGAAATCTGCTGTACCGCCGCCGTTGGTCCAATCAATTCGCTAATCAATACCGATAACAAAAGCGAAAGTGGGAAAACCGAAAAGACCGCATAATATGCTAATGCCGCCGCCTGTCGCATTCCGTGATTCTTAAAGTTCATGATTGCGCGCCAAATGTGAATGATTAATTCACGCAATACTGGGGGTAATCGCGACCATTGTCTTGCAACAAACTCAACCGGAAGTAAAGACCACAGTTTGCGTTTCCAATCCAATTCGGTGTATCCTCGACATCATCTTACTCATTTAGACGTTATTATACCTTATGAACCGTGTATTGATTTTTGATTTTGGTGGCGTTCTTATGAAAACAAGAGATTATGCACCACGTCTCGCGTGGGATAATCGCTTAGGTTTGGCAACAGGTACGGTTGAACGCACTGTGCATAATGCCACATCGTGGGTGCAAGCTCAAACTGGTCAAATTAGCCTTAAAGACTATTGGGATGATGTACGGAAGCAATTAAATATCAACGCCGATGATGTGCAACAATTAGCAGATGATTTCTACAGTGGTGATATGCTTGATCCGTTGCTTGTCTCGTATATCCGGCAACAAAAGGATGCTGGAATTACTGTTGCATTACTCAGCAATGATACGCATGAATTGTTACGCCCCAAGCTCAAAGAACATGAGATTATTGATTTGTTTGAGCCTTTAGTTATCTCCAGCGAAATTGGTGTCATGAAGCCAAATAGCGAGGCATATACAGCCGTTTTAGATCAGTTAGAGCGCCCAGCAGAAGAAACAATTTTTATAGATGATCGTCCAGAGAATATTGCTGGTGCAGAGACAGTTGGGATTCTTGGTGTGCATTATGTAGATGGCATGAATCTTGCAGAAATCCTCCAACCATTACTCACAACCTGACTGTTATGCAGGACTTAGTGAAATGCGCTATGCTTGCAAATAATCATGATGATATTTATACCAGTAAGGGAGTATTTATTCGATGAAGCTTACCCGCACTCACTTCAACATCATTTATCTGTTAATTTTAGCGCTATTTTTTATTGTTCCTAATGCGCTTGCACAGGATTTTACGGCAGATGATATTCTTGATGCACTTGGTCCGCGTGACGGAGACGCATTGATTCTTGATATCATACTTTATTTGATCTTTTTCATGAGCATCATTACGATGTTCCTGATTCCAGATAAGCAACTAACCGCATCTTTGCTCAATTTCGCTGTGTTGTTCTTCGCGGTCATTTCTAAGTTGCTTGTTTCGGCGGATGTTAATGATCTAGATGCAATCATTAGTCCATGTGATTTGCCCACCTTAGGCATTAACGCGGCGTTGTTTGCGCTACCGTTGATTATTGCGGGAATGGTCAGAACGCGTAAGGTTGGTAGTCCGCCTGCCATGTTCACGAGTATTATCAACGGTTTATTTGGTGGTGGTTATTTTTTCCTGTTCTGGGCATTGGCACAACGCACAGGTTGTGATGTACTGGCATAGGTGCTGAACAACATTTGTAATTTTATGATTTCCGTCGGATATTTCCGGCGGTTTTTAATTGTAATCCTCAGTCCACAAGTTTTCGCCATCCGTCCACATATGGATCGTGCCACGTTCATCAGTACGTAAAAGGGGGACATCTGGCAACATATCGATAATTTGTGGCGCCGGATCGCCACGTCGATTAGCGGGGTCACTCTGTAAAACAATTGCCTGTGGTTGTACGGCGTTAAGAAAATCAGTATTGAGTGACCTTGCTGTACCATGTTGGGGGAGTTGCAGGACTGTGGCAAGCGGAAACTCACCATTATCCAAAAGTTCTTGTTGAGCTTCTGCGCTGAGGTCTGATGCAATCAAAAATGAGACTTCGCCATAGCTTACACGCAGAACAATTGCACCATCATCCAGCGTGTCACCTAGCGTGGGTTGGGTTTGTGGGTGCAACACCTCAATCGTAACACCATCATCTGTTGTTATTGCATAACCCGCAGTGACTTCCACAATGTCTGTTTCTGCTAAAGAATCCTGAAGTTGCAGGTATGCTTCGCTAAGGTTTGGCTGACCATTGGTGATTGCTACGCCAGCGGTGTAACGTGCTAATAAGGGTGGTAAGGCGGCATAATCAAAAGCATCTGGTTGAGTGATGATAAGCACCTCAATAGTGCGATCAGTGAATGGCAGTCGATCACCAAGTGCGGTTAATAAGCGTGACGGGAAACGCCCGCCATCAACCAGTATATGGGCACCGTTGGGTGTTTCTATCAACACGCCGTTGCTATGTCCCACATCTAAGAACCATACGTCTAAGTGATCGTCTGGTCGGCTAAGCCAGATTGCGCCGATCAAAATTACAAGCGCACTTCCTGAAATAATGAGGGTGGTGAGTAGTGCTTGTCGTCGAATCTGTCGATTGATCCATAGCCACCAGCGTGGTTGTGTTGCGTGCATAAGCGCCCATCCTATCATGACTACAAAGTATAGCGCGATCAAACGTGCAGGAACACGAAATTCAACATCTGCAAACGGTAGCTGTGCGAATAAACGCACAACACCTATCGTCCACCCCAGCAAAACCATATCAATCCAGAAAATTATTTGTGCGAGTGCGGGAATTATGAGGGCTAATATTGTAGCGAACCCACCAAAAAGCAAAAGCGGTGTTTGTACAGGCACAATCAGTAGGTTGACTATGATCGTTACTATTGATAAACGATTGAAATATAGAAGAATCAAGGGCAGAGTGAAGATCTGTGCGGCGATGGTAACAATGAGGGGTTCCGATAAAAAGTTGGATGTTGTACGTGCCCATGATGCTGGTAAAAAGCGAAAGAGCAGGCTATCGAACCCAACCGTGAGTGGCGTTACGAATAGCGCTAAACCGAGTGTCGCAAAGAAGCTGAGTTGGAAGCTAATATCCCAGAAAACATTTGGATCATGGATTGACATCAAGAGCGCGACAAAGGCAAGTGAGGTTGGCACATAGGTGCGTCTATCCAACACTTGCCCGATGATTAATACCCCACTCATGATTGCCGCGCGTACCACCGCCGCATTTGCGCCTACAAGCAAGGTATAGAATGCAACAATTGTCAATCCGACCAGCGCCGCCCATACCGGAGGACGCTCCTGATTTGTGCTTAATAAGCTCATCACCACACCCGCGATAATGACCATGTTAAAGCCACTAATTGCAATGACATGCGACGCACCAACACGGCTAAAATCCTCTTCAAGTTCCGGGGCAATTCCCCGTTCATTGCCAAGTAAAATACCTGATAGTAATCCTGCTTGTGGTTCTGGCAATGCTTGATTAATGGCATCATTGGCGGTGCGCCTCAGGTCAAAAATTGCACTGTAAAAAGCGATCCCATGCCCTGATGATACAGTTTCAATCGCCGCGTCGGTCATGATGCTGTAGATGCCCTGCCGTGCGAGAAAATCTGCATAGGAGAATGTATCGAATTCCCCGGGAGTGATGAGGGAACCGGCGACATTAACACGATCACCATACGAGGCTGTTGTGGTTCTTGGTGCGCGTACCAACACAAGCCCACTTGTTGGGCTTGTTTGCCCACCTTGGGTGAAAGTTTCTGTATCGACGCGAAATTGCACCCGGTCATCACGGATGTCAGGATCATCAATAATAATCCCTGTGATCGTCAACCCGCCACTCAGATTATATTGAGCGATGTCGCTTGTAGTAGGGACTAATGCGTACCGAAATCCGCCGATTGTAAGTGCAAGTAATGCAATGTTGATAATGCGATAGTCACGACTTGCCCACCCGAAGGCAACGCCAATAGCCATCAACAGCGATAAGAAGAACCATGTTTCGGGCGGTAAATCCGCAGTATTCGCAAGGATCATACCTGTTGCCCAACCGAGCGTGATATAGACCAACCGCATAATGCTGGTAGCTCCGTTTGATAAGTCTTACTAAAGTGTACTGAAAATTTACAATTTTTGCTCTAGCTTTGAGTTGTTGTTTTTTTGCAATTGCTGTACAGTCAGACACTTATAGCATGAATAAGTATATTTTGTTCAGGAGTTATTCGTTGACTATCTCATCGGACTATTTTGTGGCGATTGCGGGAAATATCGGCGCGGGCAAAAGCACACTGACACAAATGCTTGCCGATCGTCTCGGTTGGCAACCCTTCTTTGAAGCCAACTCGGAAAATCCATATCTTGCTGATTTCTATAAGGATATGACGCGCTGGAGCTTTCATTCTCAGGTGTTTTTCTTAGGTAAACGATTGGAGCATCATCGTAAATTGCTCGATTACCCCAATAGCGTGGTGCAAGATCGTACAGTCTATGAAGATGCGGAGATATTTGCCCGTAATCTGTACCGTGAAGGGAAAATGTCTGAACGCGATTATGATGCATATCGAAACTTGTACCTTGCTGTGAGTGCATTTTTGCCCCCGCCAAATCTAATTATCTATCTAGAGTCTGATGTGCATACGTTAATGCAACGCATTAGCCAACGGGGCAGGGCGTTTGAACAAGAGATTGAGCAGTCCTATGTAGCGAATCTAAACACGCTCTATGATGAGTGGATCGCGGATTGGGCGGCATCGCCCGTGTTGCGTGTGGATATGACGTGTGTTGATTTTCAACACAGTCAGTCAGACTTTGAAGCTGTGTTGGGTCGTATACATGCACAACTTCCTAAAGCGACGATTTAGGATTATCCTTAATATTGTGAACGTTAATGTTCGGTAACAAAATATGCTAGACAGCCATCGAAAATTCTGATATTGTGGTATCTATATGATTCATCAGATGAATGGGATAAAATGTCCCTGATCGATTTAGGGTCAGATTTACTTAATTACATTATTGAAGAAGATTTTTCTCCTGGTGATCGGCTTCCAACAATAAGCGATCTCAAATCGGAAGATAAACTTGGCATCAGCACAAGTAAAGTGCGTGAACAACTTGAGGTTGCGCGTGCGCTTGGTCTGGTAGAAGTGCGCTCAAAAACTGGAACGCGTCTACAAGAATATAACTTTGCACCTGCTGTAAGTTTAAGTTTGCTCTTCGCGATTGCCCAAGACCCCCACAATTTTGAGTTGTTTAGTGCGCTACGAAATCATATCGAAACGGCGTTCTGGCATGAAGCCTGCGCTATGATGACCGATGACGATAAATCCACCATGCAAAACTGTGTCAGTGAAGCGCGTAAAAAGCTCAATGGAAAGTGGATCAATATTCCACATGCAGAACACCGCAAATTTCACCTCACAGTATTTAGTCGGTTGAATAACCCGTTTGTCGTGGGATTGCTAGACGCGTACTGGGACGCTTATGATGCTGTTAAGCTCAATCACTATGCTGACTATGCCTATCTACAATCAGTCTGGGACTACCACGCGCAAATCATAGATGCTATTTGTGATGGTGATTATGAGGGTGCCCGCACAGCATTCGTGGAACA
>DAOTXB010000219.1:0-3019 GCA_034435575.1 Anaerolineae bacterium | reverse complement strand
TTTTTTGGCATGGATGCTATCCAGCCTGCGAATGAGGATCATGTTTATCTACCCGCAAACGACACGATGTATAGCTATACATTACGACGAGCGGGAATTTATTCATTGGTCGTAAGGCAAACAAATCTTCCTTATCTAGACAGCACCGGTACTTATACGATTGATGCAAATCTATCATCTAATCGTGAACTACCAGATACATTATCTCCTTTAGACACTGTACGCGATGAATCCCAGAATCGTGCAGTCGATCCTGCGCCAATCATACAGAGCAACACCGGTTACCAACGGATTGATCTTGCGACAACATTATTTACACATCCCAACGCAGTGAACAATGTTAGTACATTAAACAACGAACAATCCCGCGCAGAATATGGTTTAGTAACAGGTAGTGGTTTCTTCCTCGATGACATCTACACGCGTGTCATCTTATTAGGTGGAGATCTGGTGATTACCGGCACCGACCCCGAAACAAATAGTCAGCGTTTGCTCTATATTGAAGCCTATGATTATCGTACATTTTTCGGTGATGCCCGTGGTAATCCAACGGGATTTATGACGCAAGATGGCACCAATATTCAACTCAATTGGGATGTGATGCAAGGGGTATGGATAACACGTAATTGTGCCGGATTTATGCTGAGAGATGGGACTATGTTTATGAGTCCTATCGTACCGGAGCAACGTACAGTCACATTTCGCTCAAACCGTGATATTGAAGGAGATTTTGATATTCGGGTCGTAGCGCCTGACGATGATAATACGCGTAAACGCTATGAGATTGACCTTAATTGGAATGCGGTTCGTCCGGGAAGTTTATTCACACTCGATAATGGTGTTCTTGACTTACCATTAATCGGCAATCGCAACTTTCAAGTGAAATCTACACAAATTGATATACGACGCGATACTGATGACGCACTACTAAGCTCAGAAAATACGCCTGTATTAGTCACACTTGCAGACCGTGAAACACAACTTGATCTTGATTGGGTAGATCTAAACAAATTCAGGTTAATTGATGACGTTGCTTCGTTTGAATTTTCAGATGAGCGCGACACAGTCACACGCGACGCTAGTGGCTTAAGCCAGCTTATTATGCGCGATGGCAGTGTATATACGACTTACGAGACAACCGAACAACGATTATGGTTAAGTGAAAGTTACGGGTTTATAGAACTCATCACCCCTACGACTAGTTTTCCATTTGATAGTCTTGCTCTGCCGGGTGAAATAGGGTATGTCTCCAATGCACTCAATAATACTGGTGGCGAGTGTTATGTTGTTAACACACTATTACCAGAAGCCAATTGTCCGCCCAATGGTCATCCGAATCCTGCTAATGGTAATCTGTGGTATAGCATCACCGATCAACAGGCATATGGTGGACATCTTGACCTGATCTTGTCGCGCAACTATAACAGTCGCTTATCTGCGGTAGATGGTCCATTCGGCTATGGTTGGACAGGGATTTTCTTGTTGGACTACAACGTGCCGTTTGACCCTACTAATGGTGCACGGCAAGTTGATGTAGAAATTGCGCGTAATTATCCTGTCAACTTAAATATCATGTGGGCACCCAAGGGACAGGTCACTTTTACCACCATGAGTGGCTCACAGCATACATTCCGCACGACTTCTAATACACAGTATGCTGGTGGTCAACAAACACTCACCGCACCCGCAATGCCTGGTTGGACACTTACACGACAAGATGTTTTTAGTGAATGGTTGTTAAATTTACCCGATGGATTAACCTATCAATTCGACCCGGCAGGTAGATTAGAATGGTACGGCTATAATGAAGATGATCGTATTGTGGTGGATTATCCATCAGACACGCTCAATGGTCCGGCGAGTATAAATGACACACCAGTCATCATCAGTGACCAACGGGACAGCCGCCAACTTGAACTCTATTACAATGAAGCCCATAGAATTGAACGCAGTATTTTGCGCGCAACTAATCCTACGGAAAGTACCGAAACCTGTAATCCAGAGATTGATGGGCTTCAGTCTATATACACCTATGATGAAGGTGGATTCCTTACTGATGTAACCTATCCTGACTGCCAGATCGCTCGTTACGATTATAACAACGGCATACTCAATTATCATGATGACCCTCGTGCGCCCATCGCTACTGAGATGTTATATCGGTATGATGAGAACGGATTTGAGCAGGCGGTCATTCTGCCCGATGACGAAATTCAACCGCCAGGTTCACAGGCTGAAGCAGTCCCAGAGGAACGCAATAATAACGAAGACATACAACAGATAATATGGCGGGTTCGCACGGAACATACCGTTTTTAACGATGTCAACAATAATAATCCCATCACGTTGCAGGTAGCACTTGCCGGAGATGAATATCCAGAGCGTACATTTACTTATAATCTCGTGGCACGCGCATCACTGAACAACGCCCTTGATGCGTATACACTTGCCTCACAGATTGGACCTTTTGTAGAAGAAGACCTCTTTGAAGAACGTCCTATAAATTATCGCTGGGATGCAGGGCTGTTGAGTGAAGAGCTAAGTCGTACAATTCCCACTGTGGAACTGAGGGGACGCAACAGCATTAGATATGATTATGCGCCTAACGGTTTAATCACTGGAATTACGTCGGGTTATCCCGGTTTTACAGCTGAGCTTGGCAACGATTTACAAAATCTGAGCTTTGGCGATGGAACAACCATTCGTATTACTTTAAACGAAAATGGTTATTCTTATATAGACCGTAACAGCGGTGAATATCTCTATACAATCAATGCGCGTGGGTATGTAGAAACAGCGATCAACACAGTAGATCAGACCGCCATAGACTATACATATAATGCCTATGGTCTGGTAGAAAGTGTGTCACATTATCTTGTCGATGCAGATAATCAATCTATAGAGGCAATAGATACTCGTCATACCCTCAACTATAGCTATGATTTCCTCGGACGACTTATCCAAATTGAAGACTCGCTATTGGGCAATACGACTATTGCGTATCCTGCCCCTGAACGTG
>DAOTXB010000218.1:0-4360 GCA_034435575.1 Anaerolineae bacterium | reverse complement strand
ACCGGAAAGCACCCTCTATATCATCGAGGCGACACGTTTTAGTGGTGAAGGGTCGTATTCACTAACGCTAGAATTACTCGGACAGAGCGCAGACGCATCCAGTGTTAGCGAAGTCCGTCAGTGGGCGAACTTCGCAACTGCGACCAGCCAATATGGGGATGACGGATGGAGTGCATCACAAGCCACCGGTGAGCCAAACACCTTTGATTGTGGCGACATCACAAGCGCGTGGGCATCTGCAACCTCCACCGGTTCCGATGTACTCGCGCTAGAGTTTGAAACCCCGGTGCGTGCCTCTGAGGTCAACATTCATCAAACCTACAACCCTGGCTCCATCGTTATGGTGGAACTGAGCAATACCCAAACCTCAGAAACGCTGGAAATTCCAAATAGTGCTGATCCGGTTGGCAATACGCCGTGCCCCGGTGTGTTCTCGCTTGATGTTTCTGGACTCGAATTTATCGCAGATGGGGTCATCATTTATCTTGACCAGACCATCGGCGGTAGCTGGAACGAGATCGACGCGGTTGAGCTGGTTGGCACTGACCCGACCCTAGATTTAACCGAATTGGTGTATGGCGATTTCGTTATCGGCACGATTAGCGATGCTACACCACAACAAGTGTATCAATTTACCGGAGAAGCAGGCGATGTTGTGAGCATTAGCATGGATGCTGATGACACCAGCGCCCTTGATCCTTACCTAGAGCTATATACCGCCTCCGGTTACGCTACGGACAGTACAGCGATTGCCTTCAATGACGATTCCGGTGGTTTAAATTCACGGATTGATGCCTTTACCCTGCCGGAAGATGGAGAATACATTATCGTTGCCACCCGTTTTAGTGGCGAAGATGACTTCCTGCTTTCCTTAGAACTGGACGGCATGACGGAAGCGACTATGCCAACGGATGGCGATGGTGGACAGACGATTGTTCTAGATGAAGGCACAAGCGATATTTCCATGACCGTGCCCGCAAACTGGCAGACCGCTTTTGATGGAGGAATCAACATCTTCGGCTCCAGCAGTGGCGCGATGGACGTGTTCGGTGATACCGTTGTCCCCGCACCGGAGGGTGAAATTGCCATTGCGGTCTTCTCTCCAACCACATTGGCAGAGATTGCCAGCAATGTAGAAGCACAGACCAGCGAAGCCTATTTAGAAACCGCGCTTCTGGGCTTCGGCTTTGAAGGCGACATCCGTCCCTATACTAATTTCGCTGTGCCCGCGTCCTTTGCACCGCTAATTCCTTCAGCAGACGCACCGGAAAACGCGGTCATGTTCGTGCTGGAACTTGAAGAAGGGTTTGCGCTGGTTGTCGTGGTGACGGGTGGTAATCCACAGGAGTTCGAAGCTGAGGTGATCCCGCTTGTTAACTCCCTTGCCGGTATTGAGCCATCATTCGGTGCGAGTGACATGGACATGGAAGGTGGTAATGCGCTGGATGCTGATCTGACGACGCTAGAAACACGTGAGTTCCGCAGTGACGACGGTTCAGAATTGATTACGGTTAGTGTGCCGCCAAGCTGGATTACCGATAGTGAATTTGGTGCGGTAGACATTGCCAATAGTCAGACCGCAATTGAGTCTGGTATCGGTGGGGTAGAAATGCCGGAGGGTGAGTTTTATATGTCCATCCTGTTTCCGGGCAGTGCCGCAGAGCAATTCAGCATCGCGGGTGATTCCACACCAACACAAGCGCTAGAAACATTCAATACCTTGGTGGATTCTTCCGGGACGATTGAAGAGATTACGATCTTTGATGTACCGGCGATGTTCTCTACCGTAGATATAGCAGATTTTGTGGGCGAAGCTATTGTGATCGCGCTCGGGTTTGATGAAGGTACTGTGCTTGTACTGGTACAACCCGGGGGTAGTGTTGATGAATACGAACCCATCATCACCGCGCTGGTCGAATCAATCAGCTACGACACCGAATAACGTTTCACCTTTGTGAGCTTCAAAACGGGTGCATGACGATAATGTGCCCGTTTTTTTATTGCTTATGGAGAGAAGAAAACGTTTTCCAATGATATAGAATACTAAAATGGATAATGAGCGCAATGATTCAGCCTAAACTACATCCTCTTGGTTTAGCATTGCCTCTATAAATATAAATGGCATCCGTCAAGGACAGCGATATTCAAATATGGGCGTTTTGCATCAAAAAGGGAGCATCCATTGTTGAACGCTCCCTAACTGTGGTATTCCTCCACAACACATGACATAAGAGGAATTTACCTAGGAGGTACTGCGGGACAGAAGCGAACGTCCGTCCATCATAATCGGCTATGACACGAGCAACCCCGTGTGCTCGGATGTATCATAACCGGTTGTGACCTTGCGACTTGTTAACCTTGCGACTTGTGACTAAGATGATTTGTGCAATCCACCGCTGGGTTTAGCCTGTGGCTCCACAACAGGGACGGTCATGGTATCGAGTGCATCCCCATAACGCGCTTTGAGATGTTCGCCCATTTCCACTAAGATGACCCCCAAACGCACCAATACGGGCACATTATCGGGTCTATTCTGTGCGATAAATGGCGGTTTCGCCTCTGCGCGCGCGATGCGTATCAGCGCATGTTTTTCACTGTTCTGCAAAAGCTGATTCTGATGTTGTTTGCTGTAAATATTCATGTCGAACTCGTTCATGAGCAATTCTCCTTGTCATGAGGTAGCAATGTGCGAAATTTGTGTTAAATAGGGTGACTACGAAGCCATCGATACACAATTTGGTGTGTACCCCGGTGGGTCTGTTATGGAGATGTTATCGGGTGATTTCTATTTTCCGACGACGCATTCATCATCGCCGTCGCAGGTCATTTAGCAGCGGGCATAGGCGGGACAATGAGTAATGTATTGGCGGATGATCCGAAAGCGTGATGCGCTAGTCTGCAAATCCACACGATGTATCCGGCAATATTTTTTCAGTGCGAAGTAATCCATGATGCTTTCCTTTCTCTGTTCGCCTTAATAGCAGGCATTTTTGTGAAGAGCACAGCCTCAGTATAGACAGTGTGCCCCTCACACTAGATTGTTACATCTTCAAAAAGCGCTTTAGGGCGAATAGGGTGTCGTCCACACGATCACGATTGAGCGTGTAACACTTGGCGACTTCCCGTCGACGTTCGTTGATATAACCGGTGGCGGTCAGTTGGCGTAAATGCCGTGACGCGCTGGACTGGCTCAGGTCTAACCATGTGATGATGTCCTGTGCACATACTTCGTCGTGCTGGGTCATCAATTCCAGAATTTTGAGACGGGTATCATCCGCAAGCGCGTTGAGCCGAACCAGTAATTCTGCACGTCCTAATGCCTGTGATCTGGAGATGCCTTCTGGTACACGGGCACCAAAAAGAAGGACATTGTGCGCCTTTTTATTGTGTCCTCCATGAAAAACCACGTAGGGACCGATGTGCGCGGAGGGTACAAAGGTGATGTTGTTGGCATTGTCCAACCCTGTCCAATACCCGCTCAAATCACGTCCGGTGACCATACGGATGGTGTCGATGGCGGTCTGTCCACGAAAATCCATCTGACGAAATGCCATCATTGATTCGGTCAGCAGAGGCAGGCTTTGCTCCCAATCCCCTTTTAAGTAGTGCTCCCACATATGTGTCAAATGCTCGACAGTGAGATCAACCATCTGTTGTGGGTCTTTGAATAGGCGATGCACTTCTTTATATAGCGCGAGATTTAGGGTTTTGCCCTTTTGTTCATAATGCTTACCGACTGTCGCCTTGAGTATGTCGAGATAATAATCCACGTCGTCGCGCACGCGCGCTTCATGATCGTCATCGAAGTGTACATCCATGCCGGCGGATTTTTCTTCGAGATGCCCTAAGATTGTGCCCCACATCTTTTCGCCATCGGTCTGCCGCACCATCTCAATACCGGCTTCAAAATCGGGTTGTGCGATAAAGTCATCCCAATCAAGAAGCACCCCGAGCACCATATGATTGTTGTGCCTGCGCTCCTCAGACATTGCTTCGAGCGTGTTGCTCACCCATTGACCGAAGCCGGATAAATCCTCCGCCTGATTCAATAAACTGAGGGTATTCAGTTGGTTCAACACCGGCTCTAGCGCAAAATTCACCTTCACAGTGGGGGGCGCTAGAATAAATTCTTGGTCGGACACAGTTTTCTCCTTTAAAGATCACACAATGAACTTATGCCCTTTTGTATCACGTTATGCGCTTTATTCAAATTACCCGAATTAATGGGTTAATTGAATATACCATATCATAGCAATGATAGTCTTGTCAAGCATTTTGAATATATTTTATTCAAATTACCCGATTTTTTGGGTAAGCAAGGGATTTCGGGGTGTTGAGTGGATGGATACTTCATCGTCCA
>DAOTXB010000217.1:0-1707 GCA_034435575.1 Anaerolineae bacterium | reverse complement strand
GCTTGCTGTGGTGTAGCGATGCGCCCATCAGGGAATGCCACCAAGCCGGATGTATAGGGATGGTTCATGCTTACCACCACATAGCCATGACTTGCAACGTCTTGAGTCAATGATTGATAAGCAAATGTCGGGTTGCCCATACCAGGCGAGAAAAATACCACGGGATAATTTGCCTGAGCATCAGCCACTGGCGCATCTTGATAGGCGAAAGAGGGTAAGGCGTCGAGCGTGCCCGTGTCTACCTGCCAGCCCATTTCATAGGCTTCTTGCACAACATCACTAAAATAGGATGCGAGTACCGAGCCGTCTGTTGGCTCTGCGGGGTAATAAATCTCAACGATGAGTTCGCGCATATCACCCTCATCTTCGGTGAAAATTTCCTCACGGGAGTCGTCAACAAGATGTAATTGTGTCACCCCAACCTGATACTCGCCCGTAAGTTCCGGGAAGCTCACGCTATCGTCTCCTTCCTGTGCGCTGATCGTCACACCGAGCATAAGCAGGGCGGTGACTCCTATGATAAAGCGAAATATTGAACTTCGTTTAGCCATCGGTTAAACTCCTTTATGGTGATATGGTCAATTTGCTTCACAGCATTACGCCATAAAGCCATCACAAACGGGGGTCAGTGTTAAGGTGTGCACGTCGGTCTGAACTTCCACCTCCAGCGACGGCAACGGTTGACATTGATCCCGTGTGTTTCCTAAATATGTGGGTTATATACGCGGTCTTCCGCTCTGGTTATTGCACTATTTCAGCACATAACGCCCCTTGCGTGTCGCTTGTAGATACACCACACCCCACAGCGTAAACACGATCATGAACATGATTTCAGTCATAATCTCAAGTTGACGGTATAACTCAAAATTGCGAAAAAACATATTGATAATCACACCGATGGCGAACAGTAAGCCTACTAGAATGTGTGCATAACCGAGGGCGGGCGACGCGGAAAAGCGTGATTTGAGATTGAGCACCCATGTACCGATCCAAATCGAGGTGAGTCCCATTGCCATTTGACCGGACATCGCTACAATCCAGATGGTACGCACCGTCGGGCGATTCATGCCGGTTTCGCCATAATGTTTAACGAGCACTAACCAGAACGCGGTAAACAAACCGGAACTTACAAAAGAGATAGTTGTCCAGCGTGCCTCTCGGGTGACATCACCAAAACTGTAGAGTGTTTGTATCACGACTTTCAAGGTGATGAGCATATAAATAAGCGCGACCATAATCACCAGTTCAGACACAAACAGCCACCAGCCATCCAACACATCCCACCCCAGCCACGCCAATAAATAGACCGCCGGAGTCGCTAGCGCCACCCCTGCCGCTTTCAAAAAGCGTCGATAAGAGAGGTAAGTGGTCGTCATTGCCTCGCGTGATATGCTTGTGTCGCCGAGTGCGATCATTGCGATGATATGTGCTTGCTCAGGGGTTTGCCCGTCCATAAGCGCGTCTTCACAGGCGAAGTGATAGTGCGTGATAATTTCTTGTCTCAAGTTGTCGCGCACATCCTCCGGTAAATCACCTGTCGTTGTGTCTAACCAGCGCGTCAAATCCGGGTTCAGGGGTGCGGGTTTATTAGGCTGTGTGCTCATGTCAGTTTGTCCTCTTTAACACACGATTGACCGCGTTAATATGTCCTTCCCATTCTGTCAGGCTTTCGGACAATTGTTTTTTCCCCTCTTGGGTGACGGTGTA